>NZ_JAHGAM010000041.1:0-58218 GCF_030248595.1 Vibrio sp. D417a
GTAGAAATGGTAATGCCAGGCGACAACGTACAGATGACTGTAGAGCTAATCGCACCAATCGCAATGGACGAAGGTCTACGTTTCGCGATCCGTGAAGGTGGCCGTACAGTAGGTGCTGGTGTTGTTGCTAAGATCTTCGACTAATTCATAACGAATTAAACGAAATCTTGCACTGTTCTTCTTTTTGAAGAAAGCGCATCGAAAAGGGAAGCTTAGGCTTCCCTTTTTCATTTCTAGATTACATTTAGTTATAAGTGTTGAAATAAAAGACGTCACTTTTTCGATTTAAAAACAGAGTTTTACCGGCTTTGTTTCTTAACGCTTTTACTCACCCCTCTTAACCCTTTGATCTTTTCCTGCAGCGGTAAAATCGTTATAACCAAATATTCTGAGCGGACACCATAATGCGACTGGTAACAAGAACTATTCTTGTTTATATTGTTTGTCACAGATTAGTTTTATAGGTTTTTTGAGTATGTACGTTTGTCTTTGCCATGGTGTCTCCGACAAAAAAATTAGGAAGTTGGCGATAGATGAAGGCGTAACAGATATTAAAGGAATCAAAAAGTGCACGGCATTGGGCAGCCAATGTGGTAAGTGCATCAGACAGGCCAAGGAAATTTTAGCGGAAACTAGTTACACGGAATTTAAACAAGCCAGCTAATTGCTGTAAGTATGCAGTAATTATTTGCCTTACATTTTGACACCTTCTCATTTGCTTCTACATTTAAATGAAGCCAAAGAGGAGGGTTTTGTCATGAAAGGCGATCCAATCATCATTCAACATCTCAATAAAGTGCTCGGTAACGAGCTCGTCGCTATTAATCAGTATTTTCTTCACGCCCGAATGTATAAAGACTGGGGCTTAAAGCACCTAGCAGACAAGGAATATCACGAATCTATCGATGAGATGAAGCATGCCGATCATCTAATTGAGCGTATTTTGTTCCTTGAAGGCCTACCGAACCTACAAGATTTAGGTAAGTTGATGATTGGTGAAGATACCAAGGAAATGCTCGAGTGTGACTTAAAGCTTGAAATGGCGGCTATTCCAGATTTAAAAGATGCGATTGCCTACGCTGAAGACATTCGAGATTATGTGTCTCGAGATCTCTTCCAAGATATTCTTGAAGATGAAGAAGAACATGTTGATTGGCTAGAGACGCAACTTGGCTTGATTGAAATGTCTGGTATTGAGAATTATCTCCAAGCGCAATACGTGGACGAAGAGTAACGATACTTTCTAAGTTTGCATACTCCAATAATAGTAAGAAGAAAGAGCACCTGACTCGAAAATCGGGTGCTTAACCCCGTTATCTGGTCTAATCTCTTTTATTATCGGCTTTTTAAGGATATTGCTCGCAATCTTGCCTATGAAGTTTGATTTCTATCCGATAGAATTTATGCCCCCTTACCTAAAAATAAAAAAGAGAAACGTCCATGTCTGAAGACAACCACCAAGCAGCCACTCCAGAAGAAGAACATCGCCAAAAAGCATTGGATTACCATGCTTATCCAACTCCAGGAAAGATTGCTGTCGAACTGACAAAGCCTGCGGAAACGGCGGGTGATCTTGCCCTTGCATATAGCCCTGGTGTTGCAGAGCCAGTGCGTGAAATCGCACAAAACCCGGATAACGTGTACAAGTACACTGCAAAAGGGAACATGGTTGCTGTTATTTCTAACGGTACCGCTATTCTAGGTCTAGGTAACCTAGGTCCACTTGCATCTAAGCCAGTGATGGAAGGTAAAGCGTTACTGTTTAAGCGTTTTGCAGGTCTTGACTCTATTGATATTGAAGTTAAGCACCGCACGATCGATGAATTTGTTGATACTGTTGCGAGCATTGCAGACACTTTTGGCGGTATCAACCTTGAAGATATTAAAGCACCAGACTGTTTTGAGATTGAAAAGCGTCTGATTGAACGTTGTGATGTACCAGTATTCCACGATGATCAACATGGTACTGCTATTGTAACGGCAGCGGGTATGCTGAATGCAATCGAACTTCAAGGTAAGAAACTTGAAGATTCAACAATTGTTTGTCTTGGCGCTGGCGCTGCCGCTGTAGCGTGTATGGAGCTTCTGATCAAATGCGGCGCAATGCGCGAAAAAATCTACATGCTAGATCGCAAAGGTGTGATTCACACTCGTCGTGATGATCTTAATGAATATAAGCAGCTATTTGCGAACAATACAGATAAGCGCACACTAGAAGACGTGATTGAAGGTGCAGATCTGTTCCTAGGTGTATCTGGTCCAAACCTATTGCCAGCGGAAGCGTTGAAGTTGATGGCAGATAAGCCAATCGTATTCGCATGTTCTAACCCGGATCCTGAAATCAAGCCGGAACTTGCTCACGCAGTTCGTGATGACTTGATCATGGGTACTGGCCGTAGTGATTATCCTAACCAAGTTAACAACGTATTGTGTTTCCCATTCATTTTCCGCGGTGCTCTTGATGTGCGTGCAAGTGAAATCAATGATGAAATGAAACTTGCAGCCGTTGAGGCGATTCGTGAGCTAGCAAAAGAGCCTGTACCTGAAGCCGTATTGAAGGCTGCAGGTGTTGATAAGCTAGAGTTTGGTGCGGACTATATTATTCCAAAACCAATGGATTCACGTTTGCTACCACGTGTTGCAAAAGCGGTCGCTCAGGCGGCGGTTAATTCAGGTGTAGCTCGTATCGAGATGCCTGAAAACTACATGGCAGAGTAATATATCTTTCAGATGTGATACACAAAAATGGGACGCTATTGCGTCCCATTTTTTATGTCATTCATTTGGCTCGAGGCAAGAGTTATTACCTGAAACCTCTTATCAGGCTTTTTTATTCTTCGTCGAATGACTCAAATTCGATGCCCATTTCCGTCATCAGCGCTTTTACTTCTGTTGGAATATCATCAGGACGGTCTTTACGAAGGTCTTCATCTGTCGGAAGTGGCTGACCTGTGTACGCGTGCAAAAATGCCTCGCATAGCAATTCGCTATTGGTTGCATGGCGTAAGTTATTGATCTGACGGCGAGTACGCTCATCAGTTAGCACCTTTAAAACTTTTAGCGGGATAGAGACGGTAATTTTTTTTACTTGTTCGCTTTTTTTGCCGTGCTCTGCATATGGGCTAATGTATTCGCCATTCCAGTCAGCCATTGCACACCTTCATTTATGTAATCGGTTAAAAATAATTTAGGTGCTGATTTTAGCTGCATTTACCGCCATAAGCAAAGACATATAGACGTCTAGAAGTGTTGACGTCTCATTTTTTGACGAGTAAAGTGAACATAACAGCAAAGGAAGCGTGTTGATCACTTTATGTTACTCATTAGATATAGCGCATTCCTATTTAGAAGTCATTACCCGTGAAAGGATACACCCATGAGCACTCGCAAACTTGCGACCATTGCAGTACGCACTGGTATTGAATCAGACAGCCAATATCATGCTGTCGTTCCACCTATTTATCTTTCCACTAACTATGGTTTTCCTGCTTTTGGTGAAGTGCCCAAGTATGATTACACACGATCTGGTAATCCAAACCGCGGACTGTTGGAAAGTGCGCTATCTGAACTTGAGTCTGGAAAAGGAGCGGTTGTTACTAACTGCGGTACGTCGGCATTAAATTTATGGGTTTCCGCTTTTCTCGGCCCAGATGATCTCATTATTGCTCCTCACGATTGTTATGGCGGCACCTATCGTCTTTTTAATACCCGAGCTAGCAAAGGCGATTTTAAGGTTCAGTTTGTCGATCAATCAGACGAACAGGCTTTAGATGCTGCATTGGCACAAAAACCAAAACTCATTTTGCTAGAAACTCCGTCAAACCCTCTGGTTCGCGTAGTGGATATTGCAGCTACTTGTGAAAAAGCGAAACAAATCGGCGCGTTAGTTGCGGTGGACAATACCTTTTTGACACCCGTGTACCAAAAACCTTTAGAGCTAGGTGCGGATTTTGTTATCCACTCCACAACAAAGTACATCAACGGTCATTCGGACGTAATTGGTGGAGTAATCATCACCAACACAGAGGCGCATGCAGAAGAGCTTGCATGGTGGGGCAATTGTATTGGTGCAACGGGCACACCTTTCGATAGTTATATGACGCTGCGAGGTATTCGTACGCTTGGTGCTCGTATGCGAGTACATGAGGAGAGCTCACAGCAGGTACTGGCTTACCTACAGAAACAAGCGTTAGTTAAAACTATCTATCATCCAAGCCTGCCGGAACATCCAGGTCATGACATCGCTAAAAAGCAGCAAACGGGCTTTGGCTCTATGTTGAGTTTTGAGTTTGCTGGTTCGTTTGAACAGTTAAAGGTGTTTGTGAAAGAGCTCCAACTGTTTTCATTAGCAGAGTCATTAGGTGGTGTAGAAAGTTTGATTTGCCACCCAGCATCCATGACGCACCGTGCAATGGGTGAGGAGGCGCTGGCGGAGGCTGGGGTCTCTCATCAACTATTGCGTTTGTCTGTCGGTTTGGAAGATGCACAAGACCTCATCACAGATTTAGAACAAGCGTTCGCTAAAGCTACCCAGTAATAGGAGACGATAACAATGACTGTACAACGTCAGCTGCATAAGTTTGGTGGCAGTAGCTTAGCAAACCCAGAATGCTACTTACGCGTTGTGGGTATTCTCAAGGAGTATTCGACAGAAAATGATCTTGTGGTCGTCTCTGCTGCAGGAAAAACCACTAACCGCTTGATTGAGTTTTTGGAAGGGTTAAGTAAAGATGGCCGAATTGCGCATGAAGCGCTTCAAAGCTTGAGACAGTTCCAAACTGAGCTAATAGAAAGCTTGTTGGAGAGTGAAGCAAAAGAAGAGCTGTTAGCTTTATTACATGATGAGTTCAGTACTCTCTCGGAGCTGACTGCACCACTCACTAATGCGCAAAAAGCCGCGGTACTGGGGCACGGAGAAGTATGGTCTGCTCGCCTATTGGCCGCGTTATTATCTCAACGTTCTATCCCTGCGGTTGCACAAGATGCACGAGCGTTTTTACGTGCAGAAGCGGGAACTCAACCAGAGGTTGATCGCGCTCGTTCATACCCTTTAATTAAAGAGATCCTCGCGCAGCATAACCATAAACGTGTGGTAATTACTGGCTTTATGGCTCAGAACGAGGCAGGAGAAACCATTCTACTTGGTCGTAACGGCTCTGACTATTCTGCAACGGTCATAGGCGCGCTTGCTGAAGTCAGTACTGTCACGATTTGGAGTGATGTTGCTGGTGTCTATAGTGCCGATCCACGTTTGGTGTCTGACGCTTGTTTATTACCGTTACTTCGATTGGATGAAGCCAGTGAACTTGCTCGCTTAGCTGCCCCAGTGCTACACAGTCGTACGCTTCAGCCTGTGGCGCAAAGTACCATGGACCTTAATCTCAAGTGTAGCTATCTGCCAGAGTCGGGTTCTACTCGTATTGAGCGTGTATTGGCATCTGGTCGTGGCGCTAAAATTATTACTTCACTGGATGATGTTTTATTGGTGCAGTTGTCTTTCATGCATGGGCACGACTTCGAAAAAACACAGAGTGATGTATTACAAGCGTTGCAGCGCGCGCAATTAGAGCCACTGGCATTTGAAGCTCAATCCGATCAGCACACGCTACGCTTGGCTTACACCGCAGAAATCGCCGGTGGTGCATTGAAACACTTGCAAGAGCTTGCGGTAGAGGCAGAAATTAAGCTAAAAGAAGGTTACTCGCTCTTAGCTGCGGTAGGTGCAGGCGTTACGAAAAACGCCAATCATTGCTTTGGCTTTTATCAGAAGCTAAAGCACTCTCCGGTAGAATTTATCTCTGAAACAGACTCAGGACTGAGCCTAGTCGCTGTTTTGCGCCGTACTGATACCGAGGCGTTGGTTCAAACGATTCATAGCCAGTTGTTCCAAGCGCAAAAACGCGTTGCAGTGGCTTTATGTGGCAAGGGTAATATTGGTTCTAGTTGGTTAAATTTATTTGCGACGCAAAAAAGTGAGCTCGAAAAACGTCATGGTATGAGCTTTGATCTTGTCGCGGTTGTGGATAGCCAAACCTATTGGTTCGATGAGCAAGGTATTGAGGCGGCGAGTGTTGCTGAACGATTTGATGATGAAAGCATAGCAAACAATGGGGATTGGCTGGCACGTTTGGGAGCGCTTAAAAGCTACGATGAAGCCGTCGTGCTTGATGTTACCGCGAGTAAAGAGTTGGCTCAGCGCTACGTAGAAATCGCACAGCAAGGCATTCATTTGATTTCCGCTAACAAAGTTGCCGGTTCCGCAGATAGCCAGTACTACCATCAGGTTCAAGATGCATTCGCTAAAATTGGTCGTCATTGGCTATACAACGCAACGGTTGGTGCTGGGTTACCGATAAACCATACCGTGCGAGATCTTCGTGAAAGTGGGGATGAAATCGTCGCTCTATCGGGTATTTTCTCGGGGACGCTATCATGGCTGTTCCAACAGTTTGATGGTTCTGTGCCATTTAATGATTTAGTCGATCTTGCTTGGCAGCAAGGTTTAACCGAACCTGATCCTCGTTCTGATTTAGATGGCTCCGATGTAATGCGCAAGTTAGTCATCTTGGCTCGAGAGTCGGGCCTAGATATAGAACCAGACAGCGTTAAAGTTGAGTCTTTGGTGCCAGAAGAATTAAGAGAACTGAGCTTAGATGATTTCTTCGATAATGGAGCGTTGTTGAGTGAAATACTTCAAGAGCGTCTGACAAAAGCACAGAGAAACGATCAAGTGCTTCGCTATGTGGCGCGTTTAGAAAAAAATGGTAAAGCAACGGTGGGAGTCGAAGCGTTATCTCGTGAGCACGCGCTCGCCAACTTATTGCCATGCGATAACATTTTTGCCATAGAAAGCAAGTGGTACAAAGATAACCCTCTGGTCATTCGAGGACCAGGCGCAGGCAGAGAAGTGACAGCCGGCGCTATTCAATCCGACCTCAACCGATTGGCTGGTTTATTTTAAAGTTGCGATTGACCTAAAAACCCTGGAATTAATCCAGGGTTTTTTATTCCCCTATCAGTGCCATACTGAAGTCATAACCCGTGCAAAATGGCGAGATGATGCTCAAGTAGAAACTTGAACTATCTTCATTATTAACTTGAGAAAAATTCATAATTACAAGGTTGACATTAAATCGTATTCAATACATTCTGTAGACATATAGACGTCTAAACGTCGATTTTAAGGATTTGTTTTCGTGGCGGAGTGCCGCAGGGAGAGTAAGATGGGATATACGCACGCAGGCCATATCGACGCCTTGAACCAGAATATTGCTGAGTTATCAGATAACATCAATGTATCGTTTGAGTTTTTTCCGCCAAGCAGCGCTAAGATGGAAGAAACACTTTGGAATTCAGTGCACCGTCTTAAAACGCTTCAACCTAAATTTGTTTCTGTGACTTACGGTGCGAACTCCGGCGAGCGTGACAGAACACACTCCATCATTAAAGAAATTAAAGCAACAACCGGATTGGTTGCCGCTCCCCATCTCACTTGTATTGATGCGACTCGTGAAGAACTGATTAATATTGCCGATGACTATTGGAACAATGGTATTGAAAATATCGTCGCTCTGCGTGGTGATATTCCTCCAGGTGGCGGTGCGCCTGATATGTATGCCTCGGATTTGGTTGAGCTGCTGAAATCACGCCACGATTTCGATATCTCCGTTGCTGCATTCCCTGAGGTTCACCCTGAAGCTAAAAGCGCACAGTCTGACTTATTGAACCTAAAACGTAAGGTAGATGCAGGTGCAAACCGTGCTATTACTCAGTTCTTTTTTGACGTTGAGTCTTACCTGCGATTCCGTGACCGTTGTGTAGCGGCAGGAATTGACGTAGAGATTGTGCCAGGAATTTTGCCTGTATCGAACTTTAAGCAAGCTTCTCGCTTTGCGGCACAGAACAATGTGAAAGTGCCAGGATGGATGAGCAAACAATTCGATGGCTTGGATGATGATCCGGTGACTCGCCAGCTTGTAGGAGCTAGCCAAGCTATTGATATGGTGCGTGTACTGAGTCGTGAAGGGGTTAAGGATTTTCACTTCTACACACTAAACCGTGCAGAGATGACTTACGCGTTATGCCATACGTTGGGTGTTCGTCCTCGCGCAGTAGTCGGTGCGTAAACCTAGTTTCAAAAAGATAAAAGGCTTGCCAAGTGGCAAGCCTTTTTCGTTTTATCAAAGCAAAAGGAGTTTAACCAATCACTTCAAGTTCAGTTAGAACTTCTTCTGCCCAAGTGATCCAAGTTTCACGTAACAGTAGGTTACGGCGAAGCGTTAGACGTTCTAGGCGAGCTTGTTTATCTAAAGTTGACGGCGTTGCGTAGTAAGCCGCTTCAATTTCTTTGTAGTGAGAAACCAGTTTGCGAGACTCTTCAACTAGCTCGGCGAGTTGGTCACGGAATGGAGCCGCTGGTTGAACGGCACATGCCATCAATTTCGCTGAAAACTCATCACGAACTGTTGGGTGTGCAGTTGGTTGATCAAACCACTCTCCTAAAGCGCTGCGACCAGCGTCTGTAATGGAGTAAACCTTGCGGTCTGGTTTGCCTTCTTGGGGTTCTAATACGCAAGTAACCAGTTCTTTCTCAGCCATTTTGTTGAGTTCACGGTACACCTGTTGGTGGCTTGCTTTCCAGAAGTAACCGATGCTAGCAGAGAATTCTTTAGTGATATCGTAACCGGTTGCGTCGCGAGTGCTAAGAACAGTTAAGATTACGTGTGGTAATGACATGTCTTCAATCCAAATGGTCAATAAACTTGTAAACAAGCTACTTATACTTTCAGCTGCGCTCTTACTGGCACTTGAGTTTTTTAATGTATAAGTAGCACCAACAATGTTGGTCCTGTCACCTTAAAGCCGTTTATCACCTAGAGAGATGGGGAGTCCCATCAAGGCTGGAGCAGGTATGATTGGATTTATGAGCTCTCAGCAGGCAAGTAGTATATAAATAATAAGCATAAAGTGGAATAGTAGGACAAAATTACCCTAAAAAACTAACATAATAATCAATAGTGTTAACTTGTGGTTTTTTATTCTTTTATTTTGGTATTTTTTGGGTCTGTAGTGGTGTATTTAACTGCCTTTGTTTTGGTGCGATTATCCTGTGATAAAAAAAAGCTGAGCATTTGCCCAGCTTTTTATTAAAAATGAAACGATTAGCCTGTGTTGCGCATACCAGCAGCAATACCAGCAATCGTCACCATCAACGCTTCTTCCAAGTTTGCAGAAGCTTCTTCGGTTTGACGCGTGCGGTATAGTAGCTCTGCCTGTAGCATATTCAATGGCTCAACGTAGATATTGCGTAAGCGAATCGACTCGAGTCCCCAAGGGTCATGCTGCATCAAGTTTTCATTGTTCTCTACATTCAGTACCGCTTTGATGTCTTCTTGAAGCTGAGCACGAAGTTTTTCACCGAGTGGACGGAGCGACTCATCCACCAATCGCTCATCGTAGTAGCGAGAGATATCAATATTACACTTCGAGTACACCATCTCTAGCATGCCGAGACGAGTAGAGAAAAACGGCCATTCGCGGCACATCTCTTCGAGCAATGCTTGGTGGCCTTTATCGATCGAGTATTGAATCGCTTCACCTGCGCCTAGCCATGCAGGAAGTACCAAACGGTTTTGACTCCATGAGAAGATCCACGGGATTGCACGTAAGCTTTCTACTCCGCCCTTAGGGTTGCGTTTTGCAGGACGAGAACCAAGTGGCAACTTACCGAGTTCGAGTTCTGGTGTTGCTTGGCGGAAGTAAGGCACGAAATCTGGCTCGCCACGAACCACATTTCGGTAAGACTCACAGCTTACTTCTGATAGCACTTCCATCAAGTCGCGCCATTCTTGTTTTGGCTCCGGTGGCGGTAACAAGTTGGCTTCCAGAATCGCACTTGCGTATAGGTTAAAGCTGTTTACTGCGACATCTGGGAGACCCAGTTTAAAGCGGATCATCTCGCCTTGCTCTGTTACACGTAAACCGCCTTTCAAGCTTTTTGGTGGTTGCGACAAAAGCGCAGCATGCGCAGGTGCGCCACCGCGACCGACTGTGCCCCCACGACCATGGAATAGAGTTAGCTCAACGCCTTCTTCTTCAGCCACTTTAACTAACGATTCCATCGCATGATACTGAGCCCAACCTGCAGACATAACACCTGCATCTTTCGCTGAGTCAGAGTAACCAATCATGACCATCTGGTGGTTTTGGATAAAACCACGGTAAAGGTCAATCCCCATAAGCTGCTTGATGACCGATTCCGCGTTGTTCAAATCGTCTAGCGTTTCGAACAGAGGACACACATCCATGCGGTAAGGGCAACCAGCTTCTTGTAGCAGTAGATGAACGGCTAGTACGTCAGAGGCGGTACGTGCCATTGAAATAACGTAAGCGCCAAACGCTTCACGCGGTTGTGCTGCAACAATCTTGCAGGTATCCAAAACCTCTTTGACGGGTTCAGACGGTTCCCAATCACGAGGGAGAAGCGGACGTTTAGATGCAAGCTCGTTAGTTAGAAAAGCAATCTTATCTTGCTCATTCCATTGTTCGTAATCACCAATACCTAAGTAGCGAGTTAGTTCAGACAAGACGTCTGAGTGACGCGTGCTCTCTTGGCGGATATCAAGACGTACAAGATGGATACCAAATGCTTTTACGCGGCGTAGTGTATCCAGTAATGAGCCGTTGGCTATTACACCCATGCCACATTCGTTTAGTGACTGGTAGCAGGCATACAACGGTTCCCAAAGTTGCTCGACTTTTTGCAGTGGTGCTTTAACGGCCAGTTTTTGACCGTGGATCTTAGCATCGAGAATATCTTTGGTTTCATTGAGCAGAGTGCGTAATTGCTTCAGGATCGCACGGTATGGTTCGTGCTGATCTTCGCCAGCAAGCTCACGGACTTGATCGTTTGAAACTGTCATAGACAGCTCGCTGATCAACTCGTTGATGTCATTGAGATAAAGATCGGCGGCTTTCCAACGAGACAATAGTAAGACTTCACGCGTAACGTTGTGAGTAACAAACGGGTTACCGTCACGGTCACCGCCCATCCAAGAGGAGAAGTGCACTGGGCGAGCATCAATGGGTAAACCTTCTCCAAGGTAAGATTTTAGACGGTCATTCATCTCACGTAGGAAGTCAGGTACTGCTTCCCATAGCGAGTTTTCAACGACCGCAAAGCCCCACTTTGCTTCATCCAACGGAGTAGGGCGTTGTTGTCGAATCACGTCTGAATGCCAGCCTTGGGCAATCAGTTGCTCTAGGCGGCGTTCGGTTTTTCTGCGCTCTTTAGAAGAAAGATCGCTTAGCTCCAACTTTGATAAGCACTCGTTTATCTTGACCAGTTTGTTGATCATCGTACGGCGCGTAATTTCTGTTGGGTGAGCCGTCAATACCAATTCAATATTTAGATCACGAACCGCTTGGGCAGTGTCCAGTTTGCTCACATCGTTTTGTACCAGTTTAGAAAACAGCGAGTTAATCGCGTCTGGTTCACAAATGTGCTCTTCACAATGGCGTGAAATCGTGTGGTATTGCTCAGCGATATTGGTGAGGTTTAGAAATTGGTTAAACGCGCGAGTAACGGGCGTTAGCTGCTCATCAGGTAGATGTTTGATTTCTTCGATCAAGCTGTCCCTGTCTGCTTGATTCCCTGCTTGAGCTGATTTGGATAATTTACGAATGGTTTCCACTTTCTCGAAGATTTCTTCGCCATGGGCATCGCGAATGGTGTTACCCAATAAGTGGCCTAACATGCGCACATTACTTTTGAGTGCGGCGTATTTCTCGTTCATTGTCGTCCTGCCTCGTAAAAAAACTACATCCATTGTCCTTGTTAAGACTCCAATCTAGCGAAAAGCACCAGTTATAGTCAAATAAAGCAGACTAAGTTTGCAATTATTCCGCTGTCTCCTGATTTAGAGCAAATTTACGGCAGCCATAGAGTAAGAAGTGAAAATTAATTACAAAATAACAAGTTAAATAAGTGTTAAGACTAGCGCTAAATTGTGAAGATAAAAAGATGCAGCTCAATCGAGCTGCACAGACTTTTGAGCTTAAACGCGTATTAACAGCAGTACTTGACCATTGCCTTTGAAAGCACATCAATTGTGGGGTCGATAAAGTCGAAGGATAGAAACTCATCCGGTTGATGGGCTTGTTCGATTGACCCAGGGCCGAGCACCAAGGTTGGACACAACTGTTGTAGAAATGGTGCTTCAGTACAATAGTTCACGGTTTCTGAACTGGTTTGGCAGATCTCTTCAACACCACCGATAAATGGGTGGTCATGTTGGCATTCGTAACCCGGAATAGGCTCATGCAATGGAATAATCTCCAGTCTCCCAGGCCATTTCGCTTCGACTTCTTTTAATGCTCCGCGCAACATGTTCTCTAAACCATCAAGGCTAATGCCGGGAAGAGGACGCACGTCGTAATGCAGCTCACAGCAACCACAAATACGGTTAGCGCTGTCACCACCGTGAATGTGTCCAAGATTTAGGGTAGGGCTTGGAATGGCAAAACCCGGATGCTGATATTCTTTAATCAATTTGTCACGCAGTTGCATCATGGCGAACATGACTTCATGCATGATCTCAATAGCGTTAACGCCAAGCGCTGGGTCCGATGAGTGACCGGACTTGCCTGTTACGCGAATGGCATTTGCCACATGCCCTTTATGACCTCGAATTGGTACAAGGCTGGTGGGTTCACCAATGATGCAGTAATCCGGCTTAAATGGGGCGTTTGCTGTGAAATGTCGCGCGCCCAACATGGTGGTCTCTTCGTCACAAGTGGCTAATACGTAGAGTGGTTTGCTCTGCTTGCTCCAATCGACTTTCTTCACTGCTTCATAAATAAAGGCGAAAAAGCCTTTCATGTCTGCTGTGCCTAAACCGTAGAAGCGGTTGTCTTTTTCCGTCAGTTTATGCGGATCAAAATTCCATCGCCCTTGATCGAATGGCACGGTATCACTATGGCCAGCAAGTAAAAGGCCACCTTCTCCCTCTCCCATACGTGCGATCATATTGTGCTTGCCTGGCTCGACTTCGATCACTTCAACGCTAAAACCCAGATCTTTAAACCAAGATGCGAGTTTTTCGATGACTTTTGCATTGCCCTGATCCCAGCTCGGATCCGTGGAGCTGATAGAAGAGGTGCTGATGAGTCCTTCATAGACCTCTAGAAAAGTTGGTAATTGCATGGATTCTTCAAATCTCCTGTTGACAGACAGACCACAAAAATGTAAAACACATATTAAATCATATTTAATGAATAAAAAATCAAAATAAAGCAAAAATTAAATATGAATAGTCATTTGAGCCTTTAAGTATATGGATGTCACACAATGCTAAAAACCACGATTATTGGAGCCAGCGGTTACACCGGCGCAGAGTTAGCGTTAATGGTTAATAAACACCCACAACTCACGCTATCAGGTTTATACGTTTCCGCCAACAGTGTTGATGCGGGAAAGAGCATCGCGCAGCTGCACGGTAAGCTAGCGGGCATCATTGATATGCCAGTTTTACCACTAACGGATCCACTGCAAATCGCTCAAGAATCGGACGTGGTGTTTTTGGCAACGGCTCACGAAGTCAGCCATGATTTAGCCCCAACTTTCTTGGAGGCAGGCTGTCAGGTATTCGATTTATCGGGTGCATTCCGTGTGAAAAGTGAAGGCTTTTACGACACTTTTTATGGCTTCGCACATCAACATAACAACTGGCTAGATAAAGCAGCATACGGCTTAGCTGAGTGGAACCAAGAATCAATAAAAACCACTCCTTTGATTGCAGTAGCAGGTTGCTACCCAACCGCTTCACAGCTTGCAATCAAACCTTTATTAGAACATGCGTTGCTCGATACCAACCAATGGCCAGTGATCAACGCAACCAGTGGTGTATCAGGTGCAGGGCGTAAAGCCTCCATGGTTAACAGCTTCTGTGAAGTGAGCTTGCAACCCTATGGTGTATTTAACCATCGTCACCAGCCAGAGATTGCTCAGCACTTGGGTTGCGATGTGATTTTTACTCCGCACCTCGGCAACTTTAAACGCGGCATTCTTGCCACTATCACCATGAAGCTTGCGCAAGGTGTGACAGAAGCACAAGTGGCACAGGCGTTTGAACAAGCTTATCAAGGCAAGCCTGCGGTTCGTCTTAAAGGCGACGGTATTCCACGTATTCAGGATGTCGAAAATACCCCTTTCTGTGATATCGGCTGGAAGGTACAAGGCGAACACCTCATTGTGATTTCAGCTATCGACAACCTACTTAAAGGTGCATCGAGTCAAGCGATGCAATGTCTCAATATTCATTACGGTTACCCAGAACTGACAGCGTTGCTGTAGTCGTTGAAAGAGGGAAATGCGATGACGCAAACCAATCAAGCTCCTTTAGTCATTAAGCTAGGTGGTGCAGCTCTATCATGCACTCAAACCTTAAGACAACTTTTTGGTGCCATTGCGGCTTACCAAAAATCGGCACAGCGACAAATCGCCATCGTTCATGGCGGTGGCTACCTAGTTGATGAGTTGATGGCAAAGCTTCAGCTTGAAACCGTTAAGAAAAACGGTTTACGCGTAACGCCTTACGATCAAATTCCTGTGATTGCAGGCGCGCTTGCAGGCACTGCGAATAAGTTACTTCAAGGTCAAGCGATTGCGGACGGTCTTAACGCTGTGGGCCTTAGCCTTGCGGATGGTGGTTTGTGTCTTGTTGAAGAACTTGACCCAGAACTCGGCGCGGTAGGCAAAGCATCACCGGGTGACTCAGCACTATTACAAGCGGTGCTAAACACAGGTGCACTGCCGATCATCAGTTCAATTGGTTTAACCAAAGATGGCCAGATGATGAATGTGAATGCTGATCAAGCAGCAGTCGCGGTTGCGGGCGCATTAGATGCGGAGTTAGTCCTGTTATCAGACGTGAGTGGTGTATTAGATGGAAAAGGCCATTTGATCAAAACCCTGTCAGAGCAGCAAGCTAACTCGTTGATCGATGGACATGTGATCACCGATGGCATGATCGTCAAAGTTAAAGCCGCTTTGGAGGCCGCCAATGATCTTGGCCGTCCAATTGAAGTCGCGACCTGGCGTTACCCAGAAAAATTAGCACAGTTATTCGCTGGTGAAAGTATTGGTACTCAATTCTTGCCTCAATAAGCATCAGCAAAAGAATTCAATATTAGGAAGTCGTAGTTGGCACTGACCGCCGAGCGCAGCGCCAGTTAAGTTTGGAGAAAAAACATGAGCAAAGTGAACGTAAATAAAGTGGTAGTCGCATACTCAGGCGGTCTAGATACTTCAGTAATTATCCCGTGGCTAAAAGAGAACTACGACTGTGAAGTAGTGGCTTTCGTTGCCGATGTTGGTCAAGGTGCCGAAGAGCTAGAAGGCATTGAAGCGAAAGCAAAAGCCTCTGGTGCTTCTGAGTGCTACATCGCTGACTTGAAAGAAGAAATGGTCGCAGACTACATTTACCCAACGCTAAAAACTGGCGCGTACTACGAAGGTAAGTACCTGCTAGGTACATCAATGGCGCGTCCAATCATTGCCAAAGCGCAGGTTGAAGTGGCACGTAAAGTGGGCGCGGACGCTCTGTGTCATGGCTGTACAGGTAAAGGTAACGACCAAGTACGTTTCGAAGGCGCATTCGCAGCACTAGCACCGGACTTACAAGTGATTGCACCTTGGCGTGAGTGGGACCTAGTGAGTCGTGAAGAGTGTTTGGATTACCTCGCTGAGCGTAATATTCCTTGCTCTGCGTCTCTTACTAAGATCTATTCACGTGATGCAAACGCATGGCACATTTCGACGGAAGGCGGCGTTTTAGAAGATACGTGGAACGCACCAAACGAAGACTGCTGGGTGTGGACTGTCGACCCAGAGCAAGCGCCAAATGAAGCGGAATACGTCACGCTGAAAGTAGAAAAAGGTGAAGTGGTCGAAGTTGATGGTGAAGCGATGACACCATACAACACACTGGTTTACCTAAACGAGAAGGGCGCTAAGCACGGTGTTGGCCGTATCGATATCGTGGAAAACCGTCTTGTTGGAATGAAGTCTCGTGGTTGCTATGAAACACCGGGAGGCACCATCATGATGGAAGCGCTGCGCGCTGTAGAGCAGCTTGTGCTAGACAAATCATCATTCGAGTTCCGTGAGGAGCTAGGTCTAAAAGCGTCTCACCTTGTATACGATGGCCGTTGGTTTACGCCACTATGTAAATCGATCCTTGCTGCTTCAGAAGAGCTAGCGCAAGACGTTAACGGTGAAGTGGTTGTTAAGCTTTACAAAGGTCAAGCGACAGTCACGCAAAAACGTTCTGACAACAGCTTGTATTCAGAAGAGTTCGCGACTTTTGGTGAAGATGAAGTTTACGACCAAAGCCATGCAGGTGGGTTCATCCGTCTTTACTCGCTATCAAGCCGTATTCGTGCATTGAACAGCCAGAAGAAATAATCCCTTAACATCCATCTTGGATTGAATAAAGACCCGCCATTTATAGGCGGGTCTTTTGGTTTCTAAAAGCGGGTACCTAAATTTGTTTTGAATATATATGTAAAAATATTGAATTTATACTTTATTTTTTATCGAAATTGCCGTAACGTTGACCCATAAGAAAAAGTGAGCAAATGACCATCAAATTGGTTACTACTCATTCGAGAACGTTAGAGTAAGCAATAGTCATCAGGAGAGACGCAATGGCATTATGGGGCGGAAGATTTACCCAAGCGGCAGACACCAGATTTAAAGAGTTCAATGATTCGTTGCGTTTTGACTACCGATTGGCTGAGCAAGACATCGTAGGTTCAATCGCATGGTCTAAAGCTCTGCTTTCTGTTGATGTGCTATCGGCAGAAGAACAGCAAAAACTGGAACTTGCTTTAAATGAGCTGAAGTTAGAAGTGATGGAAGACCCTCACCAAATTCTTCGCTCTGATGCAGAAGATATCCACTCTTGGGTTGAGCAGCAGCTAATCAGTAAAGTGGGAGATTTAGGTAAAAAACTCCACACTGGGCGTTCTCGTAATGACCAAGTCGCCACAGACTTGAAACTTTGGTGTCGTCAGCAAGGTCAGCAATTGTTGATTGCTTTAGATCGCCTACAAGCACAAATGGTCCATGTTGCTAAACAGCACCAAGGCACCGTATTGCCAGGCTATACTCATCTTCAGCGTGCTCAACCTGTAACCTTTGCTCACTGGTGCTTGGCTTATGTTGAAATGTTCGAGCGTGACTACTCTCGTCTGAATGATGCCTTACAGCGTCTCGACACTTGTCCACTTGGCTCGGGTGCTTTAGCGGGAACGGCTTATCCGATTGATCGCGAACAATTAGCACATAATCTCGGTTTCCACCGTGCTACGCGTAATTCACTCGATTCGGTTTCAGATCGTGATCATGTGATGGAACTGATGTCGGTGGCGTCGATTTCTATGCTTCACCTTTCTCGTCTTGCAGAAGATATGATCTTCTACAATTCAGGCGAGTCAAACTTCATTGAGTTAGCGGATACGGTGACATCTGGTTCGTCATTAATGCCACAGAAGAAAAACCCAGATGCACTTGAGTTGATCCGTGGTAAGACAGGGCGTGTCTATGGCGCATTATCGAGCATGATGATGACAGTTAAAGCTTTGCCATTGGCGTACAACAAAGACATGCAGGAAGATAAAGAAGGGTTGTTTGACGCTTTAGATACATGGAACGACTGCATGGAAATGGCAGCTCTGTGTTTTGACGGTATTAAAGTGAATGGCGAGCGCACACTAGAAGCGGCGAAACAAGGTTACGCAAACTCGACGGAGTTAGCTGATTACCTAGTGGCGAAAGGCATCCCATTCCGTGAAGCTCACCACATCGTCGGTGTCGCGGTCGTTGGTGCTATTGCTAAAGGTTGTGCGCTAGAAGAGCTGTCTATCGAAGAGTTAAAAGCCTTCTCAGAAGTCATTGAAGCGGATGTGTATGACATTCTGACTATCGATTCGTGTTTGGAAAAGCGTTGTGCTTTGGGTGGTGTTTCGCCTCACCAGGTCGCTTACGCGGTAGAACAAGCGGATAAGCGCCTGAGCCAGCGTGACAGCTCGGCGGTGAAAGTGCGTCCTGCACGTTTGACGGACATTGAAACGTTGGAAGGTATGGTTGCTTACTGGGCGAACCTTGGTGAGAATCTTCCGCGCTCTCGTAATGAGCTCGTGAGAGATATTGGCTCTTTCGCGGTGGCTGAGCATCATGGTGAAGTGACGGGTTGCGCTTCTCTATATGTGTATGACTCAGGGTTGGCAGAAATACGCTCTCTTGGTATCGAAGCGGGCTGGCAAGGCCAAGGGCAGGGCAGTGCGATTGTGAACTATTTGGTTGAGAAAGCGCGCCAGATGGCGATCAAGAAAGTCTTTGTTCTAACGCGAACGCCTGAGTTCTTTATGAAGCAAAGCTTTTTACCGACATCGAAGTCATTACTGCCGGAGAAAGTTCTGAAAGATTGCGATCAGTGCCCACGTCAACATGCATGTGATGAGGTAGCGCTTGAGATCAATTTAATGGAGCAAGTGATCCAAAAAACGCATGTGGCATGAACTGAAGTTGTGGAGTGATTTTATTAGCATTCAATGACATAGTCATTTTCCTGTTTACTTACATCAGTATTCGCTAAAAAAATCGAAAAAATTTGGAACCTTTGAGAGGAAGCCCGGTCTATTAAAGTACCACTGCTTTTTCTTAGAAGAATCTAAGAGAGCCCCAGAACTGACATTGGTTTTGGGGCTTTTTTCTATCTGTCACTTTTCTCTTTTTTATTCGCCTTTTTTTGTCCCTTTCGACGCTGCCAAGGCAAGATGACAAAACGCATCCATAAGTGTAGAAACAACAAAACGTTGAAAGCGAAGCCGGCAAAGATCAAAGCGATCGACTCGATGCTTTGTGGATCATCTTTGAGCGTAAACCACCACACAATCCAACACAGTACAGAAAGCACCGTCAATTGATCCAAGCATCGTTGGCAACGTCCAAGTTTTTTCCAAAACCAATGTTCCTCGCAGCGGCGACAAGTCATAGTGTTTTCCAAACCATTAGTGTTGCTTCAGATTATATATCTAACTAAATGGTGGAAAGCGTTTCTTACACGGGCTTAGATCGCCATGACACAACCAAAAATGGAAAGTTAGCTTTGTAAAAAAATGGAAAGTTAGCTTTGTAAAAGCTTTGTGGCACGTAATTGATGTATGGTGCGCTGTCAGTCTTTAACAGGAAATATAATGATGTCGACAGAGTTGAAACTTGCGCTGAGTATCGCTGGTGGGTTCTTTATGATCGGTGTTGTCGCGATTTGTATGGTCAGCCGCTATGCAATGATGGCAGCGTAAGAGAGATTTCATTGCGCCGAAGTAGTAAAGCAAAGCCTCGTTGATGACGAGGCTTTGATTTATATTTAGATAGAAGCCTGAAAGCGTTAGCAGCCAGGGCCGCAGTCAAGACAATGTTTCACCATTTCTGGCCCTAAGTGTAGTTTTGCATTCAAATCACGTAGAGCGGTGCGGACGCCTTCTTCAATCACTGGGTGATAGAAGGGCATATCTAACATCTCAGAAATCGTCATCCTATTTTGGTGCGCCCATGCTAAAAGGTGAGCAAGATGCTCTGCATTCGGGCCCATCATTTCTGCACCTAAAAAACGTCCAGTGCCTTGCTCTCCGTAGACATGCAGAATGCCTTTATTACGAAGCATGACGCGCGAACGTCCTTGATTTTCAAACGAGACTTCACCGGTTGCGAAACATCCACATGTGCCTAGACGTGTTTCTAGTTGTTTATATGTTTCGCCAACCATAGCAATTTGAGGGTCGGAGAACACGGCTGAAATTGGTGAGCGACGCAGACCCGCACGAATATCTGGGAAACGGCCTGCGTTGTCTCCAGCAATACGGCCTTGGTCAGCGGCTTCGTGCAGCAGTGGAATTTGGTTACTTGCATCACCTGCGATGAAGATGCTCTCTACCGAAGTTTGCAATGTATAGTGATCCGCCGTTGGTACGCCACGTTCATCGAGCGCCACATTGGTGTTCTCGATCGTCAGCTTATCTACGTTTGGACGACGACCCGTTGCAGCCAATACGTAATCGACAACGAAAGTTTCTAATTCGCCATCATGGTTGATGAATTGGATTTCGACCTTGTCTTCGCCGTCATTGTCTGACGAAGCAATGCGTTTCATGCTTTCGACTTTTACATCTGCATCAAGGTAGAACTCTTCCTTAAAGGCTTTATCTGCATACGCCATCACCTCTGGGTCTGTCAGTGGGCCCACTTGTCCTCCAAGGCCAAAGAGCTTCACGTTCACTCCTAGGCGGTGTAAAGCCTGACCCAATTCAAGGCCGATGACTCCTGGGCCAAATACTGCCACGGACTCTGGTAAGTCATCCCAGTCAAATACATCATCGTTAATCACTAGGCGATCACCCAGTTCATTCCAAGCTGCCGGATATGCTGGACGAGATCCTGTCGCAATAACAATGCGCTGTGCGGTGACCTGAGTATGATCATCTATGATGAGAGTGTGGTCATCGGCAAACTTCGCGTAGCCCGATAGTTTGTCTTCAGCGGGAATATCATCGACACTTTCAAGCACAAAGCCAACAAAACGATCGCGTTCGCGCTTTACACGATCCATAACTTCTCGTCCGTTAATTAGTACTTCACCTTGCGGGTGTATCCCAAATCCAGGTGCTTTTTCGATTTGATGAACACTTTCTGCTGCCGCAATTAACAGCTTAGACGGCATGCATCCGACACGAGCACAGGTTGTTCCGTAGGGACCGCCCTCAATCATTACCACGCTGTTGGTATGAGCTTTTGCTGCTCGATAAGCACCAAGACCAGCCGTCCCGCCACCAATAATCGCTACGTCGACATTAACTTGTTTCATCGTGAACTCTCGCTTTTGTTTTAAGCCAAGCTAGCTACATTGAGCTTGGAGAGTGAATTGGATAGTTGAATCTGGATAAGTAGTCACCTTATTGGCAGATGACTACTTATCTAGACTAGTAGAAGAAGTGGTTTAGGGTTGGCCTCCGAGCCAAAAGGCACCGGAGACCGAGGGTGTAGGCTATGGACAGCTTAGCCTAGATACGCTTCTAGCTCTTCGCTACCGCCGATGTGCTTGCCACCGATAAAGACTTGTGGAACAGTCGTGCGACCAGATATAGCTCGTAGACTAACTGTTGTTGCGTCTTTACCCAGAATTACTTCTTCATATTGAAGACCGTGGTCAATTAGATTTTGTTTCGCTTTCATACAGAAAGGGCAGCCTGGTTTAGTGAACACCGTGATGGATTCTTGCGTTTTGTAGTCAGGCGCTATGTAGTTCAGCATCGTATCTGCGTCTGACACCTTGAATGGGTCGCCTGGTTCGTTTGGCTCAATGAACATTTTTTCCACTACGCCATCTTTTACTAGCATGCTGTAACGCCATGAACGTTTGCCAAAGCCGATGTCATTTTTATCCACTAACATACCCATGCCATCGGTGAATTCACCATTACCATCCGGGATGAAGGTAATGTTTTCTGCTTCTTGGTCTTGTTTCCATGCATTCATCACGAACGTATCATTGACCGAGACACAAATAATCTCATCCACTCCGTGCTCTTTAAATACAGGGAACAATTCGTTGTAACGAGGTAGATGGCTTGATGAACAGGTTGGAGTAAATGCACCCGGTAAGCTAAATACGATAACGGTCTTACCTTTAAATAGTTCATCGGTCGTTACATTCACCCAAGAGTCACCTTGACGAACTGGAAAAGTAACTTGAGGGACTTGTTGACCTTCTTTAGATACAAACATAATGATTTCCTTTAACTATTTTAAATTATGCGTATAGAGCTTAGCGTTTTTCGTCGCTCTGTTTCGTTTTGTTGAGCCCATTATTGTAAAAATCCTTTGATAGCTCTAATCGTTTGGTGTTATGGTTTTGATAGGTATTAGCTATTGTTAAAGAAGCGAAGCGTGAATTATGAATATTCGAGATTTTGAGTACTTAGTTGCACTTGCGGAACATAAGCACTTTCGCAAAGCGGCAGAGGCATGTTTTGTTAGCCAGCCAACATTGAGTGGGCAAATTCGTAAACTAGAGGATGAACTCGGGACCACGCTTTTAGAGCGAAGCAGCCGACGTGTTTTGTTTACCGATTCAGGGTTACAGCTGGTGGAGCAGGCTAAACGCATCTTAAGTGAAGTGAAAACCTTCAGAGATATGGCAAGCGGTCAAAGCGGAGCCATGACTGGACCGATGCATATTGGTTTCATCCCGACGGTTGGGCCTTATCTACTACCCAAAATTCTGCCGCAGATAAAAGAAGCATTTCCTGAGCTGGAGCTATTTCTGCACGAAGCTCAAACACATCAATTAGTGCGTCAATTGGAAGAAGGCAAACTAGATTGCTTAGTTTTAGCTTCGGTTGATGAAACTGCGCCATTTAAAGAGATCGAAGTGTATCAAGAGCCATTAAGTGTCGCAGTGCCATGTGACCACGAGTGGGCCTCTCTCGATCATGTTGATATGTTGGAGCTGAATGGTAAAACCGTTTTAGCGTTGGGAGACGGCCACTGTCTGCGAGATCAAGCGTTAGGTTTTTGTTTTGCAGCTGGTGCAAAAGACGATGAGCGTTTTAAAGCCACCAGCTTGGAGACGTTACGCAATATGGTTGCTGCTGGTGCGGGGATTACGTTATTGCCTCAGCTTTCTATCCCTAATGAGAAGCAAAAAGATGGCGTATGCTACGTACCAGCTGTTAACCCAACCCCCTCGCGTAATATCGTTCTCGTATACCGTCCGGGCTCACCATTACGAGCTAGGTTTGAAGCTTTAGCAGCGAAGATTAAAGAGGTGTTGGCTTCTTATCCATCATTGAATGCTGCAGCATAAAAAGCAGAAATAAAAAAGGGAGAGCTTGATGCTCTCCCTTGTGCTTTTGTGATTTAGAACAGTTCTTCTGCGCCAGAACCTGAAGAATAAATACTATCTTCTAAACGGTCGCCAGCGTATTCGGTAGGCTCCGTGCCTTTTTCAAAGTATTCGAACATTGATGTGCTATCTACCTTGTGCGTTAGCATACCGCTGTTGCGATCAATACGAACGCGAATAATATCCTCTGGAATATTTTTACCTTGCTCCGGCGTCCCTTCTAGCGCAACACGCATGAAGTCAATCCAAGCAGGCTCTGCGGTTTTCGCACCCGACTCGGCACCAGAAATTTGGCCTTGCCCTAGGTTGCTGTTAACAGTGGTGCGGCCAAGTGCACGTGAATGATCATCAAAGCCAACCCAAGCTATCGCAACGACACCAGGTCCATAGCCATTGTACCAAGCATCCTTGGAATCATTCGTTGTACCCGTTTTACCCCCGATATCACGACGACCAAGTTTTTGCGCGCGCCAGCCTGTACCATTCCAACCTGTGCCTTCACGCCAGTTACCGCCACCCCAAATGTTGCTGTACATCATCTCACGCATTAAGAATGCATTCTGTTCAGAGATAACTTGCGGTGCATATTGAGGTTCATCATTTTCAAGGGCATTGTCTGTTGCTAGGCCATCAATTGCGACGTCTTGTTCGCCAAATTCATCAGCGTAGCGATTTTCTGGCTGCTCGCTCATTTGCGGACAATCCTTATGACAAACACTCTTTGGATTGGCTTTAAACAGTACTTCACCGAATGCATCTTCCACGCGTTCTACATAGAATGGTTCAACGTAATAACCACCGTTCGCAAACACAGAGTAACCTTGTGCCACTTTCATTGGTGTTAAGCTGCCAGCTCCGAGTGCGATGGTCTCTGAGCGTGGTACTTGGTTAATATCAAAACCGAAACGAGTAAGGTACTGACGTGTCTCCTCGAGGCCAACTTCACGGAGTGTACGCACTGCCATGACGTTTTTTGATTGAGCTAAGCCGAGGCGAAGACGCGTTGGACCACCATAAGTCGGTGGTGAGTTTTTTGGTCGCCAAGCTGAACCAGAACCTGCATCCCACTTGTTAATCGGCGCATCGTTAATCAAAGTGGCTAGAGTCAGCCCTTTGTCAATTGCTGCCGAGTAGATGAAAGGCTTGATACTTGAACCAACCTGACGCACTGACATGGTTGCACGGTTAAACTTGCTGTGAACAAAGTTGAAACCACCAACCAGCGACAATATCGCGCCATTTTCTGGGTTCATCGCAACAAACGCGGTGTTTGCTGTCGGCACTTGGCTCAGTTTCCAGCTCAGTGTTGTGTTGTCATCTTCATCGGTTTCACTCACTTCGCGAACCCAAACTTGTTGACCTGTCGCTAGCACATCATGCGCTGACTTTGGTGTTGAGCCTTGGCGGTTATCAGTAATGTACTTACGCGCCCAGTGCATTCCAGTCCAAGGGATGGTTTGCTCTTCATGGTTCTTAACCCATACTTGTGCCGTCTTATCATCGACTTTCGTCACAACCGCAGGGTAAAGGTCACCATAAGTTGGCTGTTTCTTCAGGTGCTTTTCTATTTGCTCATTGTCCCAGGCCGCTTCCCCTTCTTTCCAAAGCACACTTTCTGCACCACGGTAGCCATGACGTTCATCGTATGACAAGAGGTTATTTACCGCAGACGTATTTGCAGCATCTTGCAGTTTAGAATCCACAGTCATGTAGATATTCAAGCCAGAGGTGTAAGCTTCTTCTTCACCGTACTCTTTTACTGCCCATGCACGAGCCAACTCTGCTACGTAAGGTGCGGAAAGCTCAATCTCAGCGCTATGATAACGCGCCACGATAGGTTCATTGCGTGCTTCGTCATACTGCTCTTGTGTAATGTATTTCTCATCAAGCATTCGCATTAATACAACGTTACGGCGTTTTGTTGCGCGCTCAAGAGAGTAAATTGGGTTCATGGTTGATGGCGCTTTTGGCATACCAGCGAGTGTTGCAATCTCACTTAACGTCAATTCATCAAGGCTCTTGCCAAAATACACTTGAGCGGCAGCACCAAAGCCATATGAGCGGTAACCAAGGAAGATTTTATTGACATAAAGCTCCATGATTTCTTGCTTACTTAAAAGCTGCTCAATATGGATAGCAATAAAAATCTCTTTAATCTTACGCATGATCTTCTTCTCATTAGATAAGAAGAAGTTACGAGCTAGCTGTTGCGTAATCGTACTTGCACCCTGTTTAGCCGAGCCTGAAACCGCAACAACAACCGCTGCACGAGTGATGCCGATAGGGTCGATACCAGGATGCTCATAGAAACGACTATCTTCGGTTGCGATGAGCGCGTGAATTAAGTCTTGAGGAATTTCGTCATAAGTAACAGGAATACGACGCTTTTCACCGAACTGTGCGATCAGCTTCCCGTCTTGACTAAACACCTTCATAGGTGTTTGTAATTCAACGTCTTTTAGAGTTGCAACATCTGGCAATTCAGGCTTCACGTACTGATAGAAGCCAAATATTGTGGTGACTCCAAGAATTATGCAAATCAATGTTAAAAATAATAAACGCTTTATGAACTTCACCGGAGAATCCCTGATTGGTTGAGGCTGTGTAACGGCAAACCCTTGTACTCTTAGGTCAAAAATTTAGCACATAAGAGATATTAACTCTTATTTGGATGCTAATAACAACCTTTGCACGAAGAAATTTCGGAGCGAGAGTAAGAGATGGATAAGCTAATCGTTACCGGCATCGATATAGGCCATAACAGCCTCAAAGCCGTAGTACTTAAACCCACAGGCAACAACTACGCTCTGTTGGGTTACAAAGAAATATTACTAAAGGAAGGTATTGTCGCTGAAAATAACACCATAAATCATCAAGAAATTGTAAAGACCCTCAAGCAGATAAAAAAAGAACTGCCTTTTGGTGCTAAAAAAGTTGCGATCTCAGTTCCTGATAACTCGGTAATTAGCAAGAAACTGCAAATAGAACAAAATCTTGAAGAGAGTGAAGTTGAGTTTGCAGTGATACAAGCCTTTTCTCATCAATCGCCATTCCCTGTCGAAGAGCTGAGTTTAGACTTCGTTCGTCTTCGCGCTGAGGGCGGGCAGAGTGGCAGTGATAGCTATCAAGTGTTTGCGACAAGAAAAGATGTGGTAGAAGGCCGAGTCGATGCATTACAAAAGTCCGGACTAAAACCTGTTTTAGTGGACGTGCATTCGCAAAGCCTTGGTCATATCTGGAAGCTCACCGCCGATCGCTTTCCTGACAAAAACAAATACTGCTTACTCGATATTGGCACTTTATCGAGCTCCTTCACCATGTTTACCGAACAAGGTGAACTGTTTCACAAAGAGTTTGCTTACGGCACACGCGGAGCAAACAGCGCTTCTCCAGTCGATTTTCTGTCCGATGATGCTCAGGAGAAAACAGAGCTGTTTAACCGTCAAATCGTAGAGCGAGTAAAGCGCCAGATGCAGCTCTATACCTCAATCAATGGCTCACAAAACATCAAGGGTATCTGGTTATCAGGGGAAGGGGCCTCCACTCCCATGCTCGCAGAGGAGTTGTCTCAACAATTGTCGTTAGAGTGTGAATTGCTAAATCCGCTAGGGCTATTTGAGATGAAGGTGTCTAAGCGTAAGCGTCGTGCTGTGGATTGGCAGCATTTCTCAACAGCAGCCGGACTGGCCGTTCGTGGCATTCATTGGCTAGGAGGCGCCCGTGCTTTATCGCATTAATTTACTTCCTTGGCGAGAGAATCAAAGAGAAGAGCACCGACGTCGTTTCATCAGTTTGGTCGCATTAGGTATGTTGGTCGCTGTTGGCATCCAGTGGGGTATTGGAAAGTTTTTTGAGTACCAACAAGATCAACAACAGGAGCGGCTCGATTACCTCACTCACTACATTGCCGAACTCGACCAGCGTATTGAAGCAATGAAAATTGCAGAGCAAGAGCACAGCAAAATCCTCGAACGTCTAAAGGTCGTTGAAGGTTTACAAAACGGACGAAACAAAACGACCGAGTTCATGAACTTAATGCCTGCCGTTATCCCTGAAGGTGTATATGTCGACAAGATCAAAATGAATGATCTGGAAATTGAGATCTCTGGGATCTCAGATAGCACTCCAAAACTTGCCACGATGCTAGACAACATGGAGCGCTCGGCCAAGTTGAACGACGTAGAAATGCATTCCATCGTTCACGGCAAAGCCCGTTTTGGGAAAGAGTTTCAAACATTCAAAGTGTCTTTCATGTTCAAAGTAACGGAGAAGAAATTGGAGGCTCAACGTGGTTGATTGGCAGGATCTCGAAATAGATGAAATGGCCGAGTGGCCATTGTTGCCCCAGATTGTAGTAATCGTACTTCTGATCATGGCGATTCAAGGCTTAGGTTATTGGTTTTACCTTAAACCGAAAGAAGAACAGTTGAATCACTTGATTCAGCAGGAGCAGACACTCAAGGTGGCATTGAAGATCAAAGCGAACAAAGTGGCAGCGTTGCCTCAGCTTCAATCTCAATTGGATGAACTTACCACTCGTTACGAGTTATTACTGCAACAACTGCCTGCGCAAAAAGAGCTGGCTACAATGCTCGCTTCAGTGAATGAGCTTGGCATCGACAATAAGCTGACTTTCACCCGAATCGACTGGGGCGAAAAACAATCAGAGCACTTCCTTTATCGTCTTCCTTTAAACATAGAGTTAACGGGCGACTTTCATGACATCGGCCATTTTTCTCAGGCGATAGCGACGCTACCTCGAATCATCACGTTTAAAGATGTGACTTGGCAACGTGTCAGCCAAGAGAGCGAAACCCTGCACTTTCGGGTGCGTGCTAATACCTATCAGTTTAAGCCGGAGGAGACGAAAAATGACAAGTAAGTCTTTGTTGCTGGTACTGATGGGTTCTCTATTGATGGGCTGCCAGGCGAATGATGAATCATTGACGGATTTTATTCGAGGAGTGGAAACACAGGCGCGTCGAGAGGTCGAGAAGCTTAAGCCCGCAGACAAGTATGTTGCAGTCACGTACGCACCGGAAGTACAGCGTGCACCCTTTGAATTACCCAAAGAAGCCACTATCGCGACTCAGCCAGTTGCAAGAAAAGATTGTTGGCAACCGCCCTCAAGAAGGCGAACTGGTAAATTAGAAAAATTCCCATTAAGCCAATTACGTTTGAAAGGTGTCATGGGCATGGATAACACGGTTTCTGGCCTCGTTCAGGCTCCCAATGGCACCGTCTATAAAGTTAAGCCGGGTCAATACCTCGGACGCAATAATGGCAAAGTGACCCATGTCAGCCACTCCTACTTGTTGATTAATGAAACGTTGCCCGACGGCTTAGGATGTTGGCAAAAACGTAAAGTTAAGTTGGCTTTGAGATAGCCCCATTTATTTTTGATATTGAGTAATGAAAATGAGACAAGGATTAACACGTACACCAAGGATACTTACTGGGCTCTTCTCCTTATGGTTGTTTGTATTTTTAGCCCCTTTAGCGGCAGCTGAAGAAGTTTCGTCCAATGCCCTAAAAAGTATCGACTTTCGAACTAATAAAGATAAAGACGCCGTGATTGTCGTCGAATTGGCGTCACCGGCCGCGATTGTAGATATCAAGCGTGTACAGGAAGGGTTAAGTATCGATTTGCTTAACACTTCAGTAAAAGACGAGCAATTGTATCTCCTAGACGTGAAAGATTTTTCGACTGTGGTTGAGAGCGTAGAAGTGTTTCGCGACACCTCGACGACGCGCTTGGCTGCGCACATCAATGAAGAATACATGCATGATTACCGTTTAACGGGGCGTTTTTTGGAAATCAAAGTAGCGAAGATCAAACCCAATGAGAAAGCCCCAGATAAAAGCATTTTAGAAAGAGAAGGTAAGCTTATTTCGATTAACTTCCAAGATATTCCTGTGCGAAACGTCTTGCAGCTTATTGCTGATTACAACCAATTCAATTTGGTTGTCTCCGACTCTGTAGAAGGCAACCTCACGCTTCGTCTTGATGGTGTCCCTTGGCAGCAAGTGCTGGATATTATTTTGCAAGTTAAGGGGTTAGATAAGCGTGTTGATGGCAACGTGATTTTAGTTGCTCCGACTGATGAGTTGGACTTGCGTGAGAAGCAGCAGTTAGAAAAACAAAAACTTACGGAAGAAATGGGAGAGCTTTCATCTGAAATCATCAAAGTTAATTTTGCTAAAGCATCAGACATTGCGGAGATGATCAATGGAGAAGGAAATATCAGCATGCTGTCAGAGCGCGGCAGTATGACCATTGATGAGCGAACTAACTCGTTATTGATTAGAGAGTTACCTGAAAACATCGAGGTGATTCGAGAAATTATTGAGTCTTTGGATATTCCAGTTAAACAGGTTCAAATTGAGGCGCGTATTGTGACCATCAATGAAGGTAACATGGACGAGCTAGGTATTCGTTGGGGTTTTACGTCTATTAATGGCAGTAATACAGTGGGCGGTTCTATTGAGAACAACCTCGCCACGATCGGTCTCTATAATGGAGAAGGGGGTGATGACGGTGGTGACGGTGATGGAGTAGGGATCGATGACTTCCTAAATGTAAACTTAGCTGCAACCAGCCCGAATGCGACCAGCATTGCTTTTCAGGTCGCAAAGTTAGGTTCAGACACCTTGTTGGATCTTGAGCTTTCTGCTCTGCAACAAGAGTCTAAAGCTGAGATTATCTCGAGCCCACGTTTGATCACTACCAATAAGAAGCCTGCCTATATTGAACAAGGTACAGAGATTCCTTATCTTGAGTCATCATCAAGTGGTGCAACGACGGTGACGTTCAAAAAGGCGGTATTAAGTTTGAAAGTGACCCCGCAAATCACACCGGATAACCGCTTAGTGTTGGATTTAAGTGTCACGCAAGATAGACCTGGACAAGTCGTGAAGACAGGCACTGGTGAAGCTGTTGCGATTGATACTCAACGTATCGGGACGCAAGTGTTAGTGAATAACGGTGAAACGGTCGTTCTTGGTGGTATTTTTCAGCACAGCATTACTAACTCGGTGGACAAAGTGCCTTTGTTGGGCGACCTGCCGCTATTAGGTGCTCTTTTTCGTCGAAGTTATGAGAATGTTGGCAAAAGTGAGCTGTTAATTTTCGTCACGCCTAAGGTGGTGATTCAGTAGTTCTGTCTCGGGAAAAACTGATTAAATCAAAAATAAAGTTGCAATAGTGGCACCATGCTTGGATAATTTCGGGTCTTATCACGAATTATCTGTGAGGAACTGGTGCCACAAGCCTTGTAGAACAGCAGTTTAGCTGTGTTTTCTTGTGGCGATCTTATTGAATCAATGTTGTAAATTACTGCTAAACATGGCTGAGAAACGTAATATTTTCCTTGTTGGCCCAATGGGCGCCGGCAAAAGTACAATTGGTAGACATCTAGCACAGCAACTGCATATGGAGTTTGTTGACTCCGATACAGTGATCGAAGAACGCACTGGTGCAGACATCTCTTGGGTTTTTGATGTAGAAGGTGAAGAAGGCTTCCGCAAGCGTGAAGAAGCGGTACTTGAAGACCTAACACAAGAGCAAGGCATCGTGCTTGCGACTGGCGGTGGCTCTGTTAAGAGCAAAGAAAACCGCAATCGTCTTTCGGCACGTGGTGTTGTTGTTTACTTAGAAACGACGATTGAAAAGCAACTTGCGCGTACAAACCGCGACAAGAAGCGTCCTTTACTTCAAACGGATAACCCTCGCGAAGTACTGGAGCAATTAGCTGAAGAACGTAATCCTTTATATGAAGAAGTAGCGGATTACACTGTTCGCACTGACGATCAAAGTGCAAAAGTGGTAGCCAACCAGATCGTAAAAATGCTAGAAGAGAGATAAGTCTTTATCTTTTTTTTAATTGGAGCAAACCGATGGAACGGATTACGGTCAACCTAGCTGAGCGTAGCTACCCAATCTCTATTGGCGCCGGGTTATTTGAGGACCCGGCGTACCTCTCTCAAGTTCTCTCAAACAAAAATGCAAAACAAAAAGTTGTTGTGATCAGTAATGTCACAGTGGCACCTTTGTATGCAGACAAAATTTTAAAGCAACTCGAGCAGCTCGGTTGTAGTGCATCCTTGTTAGAATTGCCTGACGGTGAACAGTACAAAAACTTGGATGTATTTAATCAAGTAATGAACTTCTTACTGGAAGGGAGTTATGCTCGTGATGTTGTGATCATCGCGTTAGGTGGTGGTGTTATTGGCGACCTTGTGGGTTTTGCGTCTGCCTGTTACCAGCGTGGGGTCGACTTTATTCAAATACCGACCACATTACTATCCCAAGTGGACTCTTCGGTTGGTGGAAAAACCGCGGTTAACCATCCGTTGGGTAAGAACATGATAGGTGCGTTTTACCAACCTAAAGCCGTGATCATTGATACCAACTGCCTGTCGACGTTGCCTGAACGTGAGTTCGCTGCGGGTATCGCCGAAGTCATTAAGTACGGCATTATTTACGATGCAGATTTTTTTGTATGGTTAGAAGACAATCTTGAGCGCTTGTATGCGTTGGATGAAGAAGCACTAACTTATGCGATCGCACGTTGCTGTGAAATAAAAGCGGAAGTGGTGGCTCAGGATGAGAAAGAGTCGGGCATCCGTGCTTTGCTTAACTTAGGTCACACCTTTGGTCATGCGATTGAAGCGGAACTTGGCTATGGCAATTGGCTGCATGGTGAAGCGGTATCTTCCGGCACTGTTATGGCGGCTAAAACGTCGCATCTACGTGGTCTGATCTCGGAAGAGCAATTTGAGCGTATTGTTGCGATTTTGCGTCGTGCAAAACTGCCTGTGCATACTCCAGACAGTATGAATTTCGATGACTTCATCAAGCACATGATGCGAGATAAGAAAGTCCTCTCTGGTCAATTACGATTGGTTTTGCCTACAGGCATTGGCACTGCCGAGGTAATTGCTGATACGACACAAGACGTACTCAAACAGGCAATAGACTTCGGTCGCGATATTTAACCTTGTAATGGCGCCTTTGGGCGTCATTCTTGTAGTGTATTAAGGTTATTAGATGAGTGTTGCTCACGTACTGGAATTAGATTCTCAAATCGAGTTGCTTGATAGATTAGGTCTACTGACTAACTTTGGTTCCAATCTCATTGCGATTAATGGTCATGATGGGTACGGGAAATCTTGGTTAGCGCAGCGATACCTTGAAGTGGGTGCCAGTAACAAGAATCAATGTTTGTTACTTTGTCATTCTAATCAAGACGATGTGCAGCATCGCGTCCTTATTTTGAGTCAACTAGTTTCGGACGCATTGTTTAATCAGCAAGAGCCTTTACTTGATAGCCTTGAAAGGCTTTTAGGTGATGAGCCGTGTGACATTGCAATTGTTGTAGATGATGCGCATTTATTGAGTGAGACACTTATCTCTGAGCTTTGGATGCTGGTCTTAGAGGCGCACCATAAGTCAAATTGGACCATCAATGTCTTACTGTTTACACAGTCTGGACGTTTAGAAGGTTTGCTAGCACGTCTCAGTTATGGACAAGAGATAAAGCCTGTTGAGCTTGATATTGATATGTTGTCCGAAGTGGAAGCTCGTCGTTTCTTTGAGTCACTTGTTGCGCGCTACGTCGATGATGAGTCTGAGAAACGGGTTCGAGATGCATTTAAAAAAGTCGACCCAGTACCGGGTGACATCATGGCGTTAGGAGAGATGAAAGTGGAAAAAAGGATCATTATCCGCTCGATTGTCGGTTCACCCCTGAATATTGCGTTGGTGGTATTAGTATTACTGTTGCTTGCTGCGGGTGGCTATTGGTGGATGCTTAGTCAACCAAGTCCTGATGATAAAGCGCAGCAAATTGCTGGCAGTTTAGAGCAAACGGCTATTCCAACTTTTGAAGAGTCAGGAATCAGTGCAGCGCAATCTTCACTGCAACCTGTAACCGATGGCTCTAGCAGTCTTGATAACTCTGGTGCGGTTGATGATTCTGATTCATTACCGCCAGCAGTGACAGAAGAAGTAGCGAGCGTAGGCAGTGATGACAATCAACAAAGAGTGGTGATTGAGTCGAATGTGGTCGATGCATTGCTTGAAGGTAAAGCTGATTCAGCAGACACAAAAGCGATTGATGATGTCGTAGGTACTGAGAAGACAGAAACCGCCGATGAAACTAGCTCCCCTTTGATTAAAGTCGTAAAACCGAATCAAGATATGACGCAAGCACCTGCTCAGTCAGAAGAGGGTGACGCAAACCAACCTGTTGTGAAGTTTTCATTTGCTCGTGAAGAACTAAAAGCGCTATCGCCAAGAGCTTATACTTTACAACTCGCAGCTATGACCTCAATGGAAGATGTACAATCCTTTCTCAATGAGCATCAACTGAATAATCAAGTGCGAATTTATCCTACCGTTCGTAATGACACTGAGTGGTATATCATCACATATCAAGATTATCCGACAATTCAAATGGCTCGTGATGCCGTCGCAAGCTTGCCAGATTCGGTTAAGTCGGTGAGTCCTTGGGCAAAATCACTCCGTCAGGTTCACCGTGAAATTGAACGAGTGAAATAAACCTGAGCTTCCCTGAAAAATATGTTACATTCCGCAGCCTTAATTTTTGGTCGATAGATAGAGCAGTAGATGAAAAAGCAACGAGCCTTTCTTAAATGGGCAGGAGGAAAATACGGACTGGTTGAAGACATCCAACGTCATTTGCCGCCGGCTCGAAAGCTAGTTGAACCTTTTGTTGGTGCAGGCTCAGTGTTTCTGAATACCGATTATGACCATTATCTACTTGCAGATATCAATCCAGATTTGATCAATCTGTACAACCTGCTGAAAGAACGCCCTGAAGAGTATATCTCTGAAGCGAAGCGTTGGTTTGTCGCTGAGAACAACCGCAAAGAAGCCTACCTACACATTCGCGCTGAGTTTAATAAAACCGATGACGTGATGTACCGCTCTTTAGCGTTTTTGTACATGAACCGCTTTGGTTTTAATGGCCTATGCCGTTACAACAAAAAAGGTGGCTTCAATGTACCGTTTGGCTCTTACAAAAAGCCGTATTTCCCTGAGGCGGAATTGGAGTTTTTTGCAGAAAAAGCCAAAAAAGCTACGTTCGTTTGTGAAGGTTATCCTGAAACATTTCGTCGTGCGCGCAAAGGGAGCGTCGTGTATTGCGATCCACCTTATGCGCCGCTTTCAAATACGGCAAATTTCACCTCATACGCAGGTAATGGTTTCACGTTGGACGACCAAGCTGCATTAGCCGACATTGCTGAAAGAACAGCGACTGAACGTGGCATTCCTGTGTTGATTTCTAACCACGACACTACCTTGACACGTCGGTTGTATCACGGTGCGGATCTTAATGTGGTAAAAGTAAAGCGTACCATTAGCCGTAATGGTAACGGTCGTAATAAAGTTGATGAGCTACTTGCGCTTTTTCATGCCCCAGACATGGATAAATCAAACTCTTAATTCTCACACTATTATATCTAAATAGTGGATCTCCCCACTGGCTTCGGTAGAATTGCGCGCAGATTGTTTGCTCATTACTACTGAGGTCAGGTATGAAAGATTTTCTTATTGCTCCATCCATTTTATCGGCAGATTTTGCTCGTCTCGGTGAAGATGTAGAAAAAGTACTCGCAGCGGGTGCGGATGTGGTGCATTTCGACGTTATGGATAACCACTATGTACCAAACCTGACTTTTGGTGCGCCTGTGTGTAAAGCACTACGCGATTATGGCATCACAGCGCCAATCGATGTTCACCTAATGGTGAAACCCGTTGACCGTATTATTCCTGATTTCGCAAAAGCGGGTGCGTCGATGATTACGTTCCATGTAGAAGCTTCTGATCATGTAGACCGTACACTGCAGTTAATTAAAGAGCACGGCTGTCAGGCTGGTGTGGTACTAAACCCAGCAACGCCACTTGCAAGTCTTGAATTTATTATGGATAAAGTCGACATGATTCTACTGATGTCGGTAAACCCTGGTTTTGGTGGTCAATCATTCATTCCTCATACACTAGATAAACTGCGTGCCGTTCGTAAGATGATTGACGAGTCTGGTCGTGATATCCGCTTAGAAATCGATGGCGGTGTGAAGGTTGACAACATTCGTGAAATTGCAGAAGCGGGCGCAGACACGTTTGTTGCAGGCTCGGCGATTTTCGGTGAGCCAGATTATAAACAAGTGATCGATCAAATGCGCGCTGAACTGGCTGAAGTTAAATAAGCACCGATAAGCCAGTGCAATAACACGCTGATTTTAAAGGCTGCCAGCTTGTTGGCAGCCTTTGTGTTTTCTAGTATTAGAAGAAATTAAATATCCACTGCGCTGAGCAAATAATCACTTGCCTATTTTACGCCCTTTCTGTACTATTCGTGCTCCTTAAACTCAGTCAATTATCTTTAGTTCCTTGCTTCCTCTGGACGACTGAGCCATTTGTGGAAGCTGAATAATCCGTAAGGAGCAACCAATGCGTCATTACGAAATCGTATTCATGGTGCACCCAGATCAAAGCGAGCAAGTTGCTGGCATGATCGAGCGTTACACTGGTTCAATCACTGAAGCTGGCGGTAAAATCCACCGTCTAGAAGACTGGGGCCGTCGTCAACTGGCTTACCCAATCAACAAGCTTCACAAAGCTCACTACGTTCTTATGAACGTTGAAGCTGACCAAGCTGTAATTGATGAGCTAGAAACTGCTTTCCGTTTCAACGATGCAGTTCTACGTAACATGATCATGCGTACTAAAGCAGCGATCACTGAGCAATCTATCATGCTTAAGCAAAAAGAAGAGCGTGCTCCACGTCGTGAAGAGCGTTCTGAAGCTAAGCCTGAAGCTAAGTCAGAAGCTGCTGAGTAAGTTTTCTTATGGCCAATCGAATGGAGCTGAGCGGCACCATTGCCAAACCGCCCATTCGTAGTAAAAGCCCTGGTGGCATTGAACACTGTCGGTTTTGGCTGGAGCATCGCTCTACTATTATCGAAGCTGACTTACCTCGACAAGTTTATTGTCGTATGCCGGTAGTCGTCAGCGGGCTTGGGTCACAAGCACTAACTCAGAATTTAGTTCAAGGCAGTAACATTAAGGTAAGTGGTTTTGTCACTTATCAAACCGGCCGAAATGGCGTGGGAAAATTAGTGTTACACGCCGACAACATTACTCAAATTTAAGATCAGGAGATAGCCCATGGCTCGTTTCTTCCGTCGTCGTAAATTCTGCCGTTTCACTGCAGAAGGCGTACAAGAGATTGATTACAAAGACGTAGCAACTCTTAAAAACTACATCACTGAAGCTGGTAAAATCGTACCTAGCCGTATCACTGGTACAAGCGCTAAGTACCAGCGTCAACTAGCACGTGCTATCAAGCGTTCACGCTACCTAGCTCTACTACCGTACACTGACAAGCATCAGTAATCGGTTCATTTTATTAAGAAAGAGGATTAAGCAATGCAAGTTATTCTACTTGATAAAATTGGTAACCTAGGTGGTCTTGGCGATACTGCAAACGTTAAATCTGGCTACGCTCGTAACTTCCTTATCCCACAAGGTAAAGCAGTTATGGCAACTAAAGCTAACGTTGAAATGTTTGAAGCTCGTCGTGCTGAACTAGAAGCTAAAGTTGCTGAGCAACTAGCTGCTGCAGAAGCTCGCGCAGAGAAAGTTAACGCTCTAGAAGCGGTAGTTATCGCTTCTAAAGCTGGTGACGAAGGCAAACTATTCGGTTCTATCGGTACTCGTGACATCGCTGACGCTATCACAGCTGCAGGCGTTGAAGTTGCTAAGAGCGAAGTTCGCCTTCCTGAAGGTGCTCTACGTACAACTGGTGAGTTCGAGATCAGCGTTCAACTTCACTCTGAAGTTTTCGCAACTGTGAACCTACAAGTTGTTGCTGCTGAGTAATTCAGTATCAAGACGAAATACTAAAAAGCACCTCCTTGGAGGTGCTTTTTTTATTTCTAAAACTGAGAGAAAAAGGGTTAAAAAGCGAAAAGTAAATTAACGGAAAATACGCTGTCCGCTTTGCTTAAGCCTTCAGGCACTTTATCGTGATACTGACGAGAGTGCGCCAGTTTCAGTGCAATATCTTCAGTAATATCATTGGTTACACTGAGTTCACTATCAGTACGTGTGTTACTTCTACCTGTTACCAACGTAATATCAGCGGCGAAACTTAAATTATCCAACGCATGCCAAGTTGTGTTGATATTTCCTCGAAAAATGCCTTCTCTAACGATATCGGGAAAGACAATATCGTCATCATCTATTTCGTCTAAGTTTGGCTCTTGATAGCGAAAACCAGGGCCTACTTCTACCTCTAAAATGAAGTTCTCAGTGTAGGAGAACTGGTAACCCAAACCACCTGACAACGTATAGTCTTTAAAATAAGCACTGTAGCGAGAATCCACTCCTTTAAAGCTGCCATACAAATACGTCTTAGGGCCTAACTTGTAGTCACTCTGCAGGGAATAGGTGGATGAGCGTTTGTCTTCTTCACCGTCTTTGTACAAGTTGTAGTACTTCCATTCACCATTAGAACGGTGTCGACCTGACGTATATTCAGCACTCAAACGAGCATTCAGGGAACGAGAGTCCGTGTTACCTGTGTGAGCTTGATAGCCGAACTCCACCTCGGTTTTTAGTGGGTCGGGTACATCAATATTTTGCTCTGGCTGTACTGATTCGTCAGCATACGATGCACTAGCGCACAGTAGGCTAAAGCTAAGTAACCAGTATCGGGACACATCAACCTCGAACGTAATCAAAAAGGAGGGGCATGATACTGATACAGATATTTGGTTGGGTCAATGGTAGGTTAATTTTTATTAGAGCTAGGCGGAAGAACCAGGCTATTACCCGGGTGGTTCACATGATGATTTCTTAACAAGTAATTGTCGCTTCGGGGAAGCATCTCAGTTAGGTTAAGGTTATAATCGTGGGTCAATAGTAGTTATCGAGCAAAGTCATGGCGGAAAACAGAAATCGCAAACCTTCAGACAGTCAGGTCGACGCAATCAAAGTGCCACCTCACTCACTAGAAGCCGAGCAATCAGTAATTGGTGGTCTTTTACTGGATAATGAACGTTGGGACACCGTTGCCGAACGTGTTGTGAGCAGTGATTTCTATAGTCGTCCACACCGCCTGATTTTTGAAGGTGTAAAAACCATTCTTGAAGCGGGTAAACCTCTCGATCTTATTACTTTATCGGAATATCTAGAGCGTCATGAGTTGTTAGAAGATGTAGGCGGTTTTGCTTACCTCGCTGACTTGGCGAAGAATACGCCAAGTGCAGCTAACATCAATGCGTATGCTGATATTGTCGCTGAGCGTGCGATTGTTCGTGGCCTTATTGGTGTCGCGAATGAAATTGCGGACGCGGGCTATGACCCTCAAGGTCGTAGTTCTGAAGATTTAATAGACATGGCGGAGAGTAAAGTTTTTGCTATCGCCGAGTCTCGAACTAGTGAAAACGAAGGACCACAAAACGTCGACAACATCCTCGAAAAGACGTTAGAACGTATCGAGTTGTTGTATAAAACGCCACAAGATGGTGTTACGGGGGTCGATACCGGTTTCACCGATCTCAATAAGAAAACCGCAGGTTTGCAAGGCTCTGATTTGGTGATTGTCGCAGCGCGTCCATCGATGGGTAAAACGACCTTTGCGATGAACTTGTGTGAAAATGCGGCCATGCAACAAGAGAAGCCCGTACTTATTTTCTCGTTAGAGATGCCAGCTGAACAGTTGATGATGCGTATGTTGGCCTCTTTGTCTCGTGTAGACCAAACCAAGATCCGTACGGGTCAGCTAGATGACGAAGATTGGGCGCGTATTTCTTCTACTATGGGTATCCTGATGCAGAAGAAAAATATGTACATTGATGATAGCTCTGGTCTAACTCCGACCGAAGTGCGTTCGCGCGCTCGCCGTATCGCTCGTGAACATGGCGGTCTGTCGATGATCATGGTCGACTACCTTCAGTTGATGCGCGTGCCTTCGTTAACCGATAACCGCACTCTTGAGATTGCTGAGATCTCGCGCTCTCTTAAGGCGCTGGCAAAAGAGCTAAATGTGCCTGTTGTGGCACTGTCGCAGCTAAACCGTTCCCTAGAGCAACGTGCGGATAAACGACCAGTAAACTCGGACTTGCGTGAATCCGGTTCCATCGAGCAGGATGCTGACTTGATCATGTTCATCTACCGTGATGAGGTTTATCACCCAGATAGTCCGTACAAAGGTACGGCCGAAATCATTATTGGTAAACAGCGTAACGGTCCTATCGGTTCTGTTCGCCTCACTTTCCAAGGTCAACATTCGCGTTTCGACAACTACGCGGGTCCTGCATTCGATATTGATGATGAGTAATCCCATGAGCTATATGAAAGCGGCCAAGGCGTGCATTGATTTGTCTGCGTTGCAGCACAACTTACAGCGCGTAAAAGCTCAAGCGCCACAAAGTAAAGTGATGGCTGTCGTCAAGGCCAATGGTTATGGTCACGGATTACGTCATGTTGCAAAACATGCTAACCATGCGGATGCGTTTGGTGTGGCTCGTATTGAAGAAGCATTGCAACTGCGCGCTTGTGGAGTAGTAAAGCCGATTCTATTGCTAGAAGGTTTTTACTCTCCTGGTGACTTACCTGTTCTTGTGACGAACAACATCCAAACCGTGGTGCACTGTGAAGAGCAGCTTATCGCCTTGGAGCAAGCAGACCTTGAAACTCCGGTTGTCGTGTGGCTGAAGATTGACAGTGGCATGCACCGCCTTGGGGTTCGTCCTGAACAATATGACGAGTTTGTAACGCGGCTAAAGGAGTGTCCAAATGTAGCGAAACCGTTGCGTTACATGAGCCACTTTGGCTGTGCAGATGAGCTGGATAGCGATATTACCCCACAACAGATTGAGCTGTTTAAATCGTTGACTTCTGGTTGCCAAGGGGAACGTTCACTGGCGGCATCTGCGGGGTTATTGGCATGGCCTCAAAGCCATTTAGATTGGGTTCGTCCGGGTATTATCATGTATGGTGTGTCGCCATTCGATGACAAAACGGCGCAAGATCTTGGGTATCAACCTGTTATGACACTTAAATCCCACCTTATTGCGGTACGTGAAGTGAAGAAGGGCGAAAGTGTTGGCTACGGTGGTATTTGGACCAGTGAGCGAGATACAAAAGTGGGTGTCATCGCTGTAGGGTATGGCGACGGTTACCCAAGAAGTGCTCCAAACGGTACGCCGGTGTGGGTTAATGGCCGTAAAGTACCTATTGCAGGTCGAGTTTCCATGGATATGCTGACGGTCGATTTGGGACCAGACGCAACGGATAAAGTCAGCGACGAAGCGATTCTTTGGGGGAAAGAGCTCCCAGTAGAAGAAGTGGCGGGTCACATTGGTACGATTGCGTATGAACTCGTGACTAAGCTAACGCCTCGCGTCGAGATGGAATACTCCAAATAAACAACGAAAGGCTAACCCAAGGTTAGCCTTTGTTTTATCTACTCACCGTTAATCGTAGCAATAACGCGGCGGCCACCACCAAAGTCTCGATGCTCACCCAAGTAAATACCTTGCCATGTTCCTAAAGCTAATCGACCATTTTGGATTGGTACCGTCACACTACTGCCAAGCAGTGATGCTTTAATATGTGCCGGCATGTCGTCGTCACCTTCATAGGTGTGCTGATAATAAGGAGCACGCTCTGGCACAAACTTATTGAAGTGCGCTTCCATGTCCATACGCACGGTTGGATCAGCATTCTCATTTAAGGTCAAACTGGCGGAGGTGTGCTGAATAAATAAGTGTAATAAACCTACTGAAAGTTCGTTTATTTGTGGTAATTGTTGTTCAATTTCATCAGTTATCAGGTGAAAACCGCGGCTTCTCGCTTTTAATTGCAGTGTTTTTTGTGCCCACATACGTGTTCCTTTGGAAATTTATAAATTGGCGTCTATCCTATTCCAATTAGAGCCTGTCATTAGTAAATGATATGATTCTTGTCATCGTAAATGAATTGTTCAATTTCAGGGCAGGGAACGTGACCTAACTCAATGTGAGTGTAAAAGCTCTCGGTCATAATTGGCGCCTGAAAAAAAATTACAAAGACTTGTTTTGTGGCAATTTGCCCAAACATCTAATTTATATTCTATTTGCTAAATCGGGGATTCCACAGTTTTCGCTAGACTGTAAGGAATGGAACCTACTGTAACATCGGGATAAAGACCATGTTGAAAAATATCAATCCAACGCAAACACAAGCTTGGAAAGCGCTAACGGCGCATTTCGAATCTGCACAAGATATGGATCTTAAAGAGCTGTTTGCTCAAGACGCAGCGCGTTTCGACAAATACTCTGCACGTTTCGGCTCAGACATCCTAGTCGATTACTCAAAGAACCTCATCAATGAGGAAACTCTGAAGCACCTGTTTGCTCTTGCGAAAGAGACCGAGCTGAAATCTGCAATTGAAGCGATGTTCAGTGGTGAAGCGATCAACCAAACAGAAGGTCGCGCTGTTCTTCACACTGCACTACGTAACCGCGCTAATACTCCAGTTATGGTAGACGGCGAAGACGTAATGCCAGCAGTGAACGCGGTTCTAGAAAAAATGAAATCATTCACTGAGCGCGTTATCGGCGGTGAATGGAAAGGTTACACAGGCAAAGCAATTACTGATATTGTGAACATCGGTATCGGCGGTTCTGACCTTGGCCCTTACATGGTGACGGAAGCTCTAGCGCCATACAAAAATCATCTAAACCTTCACTTCGTATCTAACGTTGATGGTACACACATCGTTGAAACGTTGAAGAAAGTTAACCCAGAAACGACGTTATTCTTGATCGCGTCTAAGACGTTTACAACGCAAGAAACCATGACTAACGCGCACACTGCTCGTGATTGGTTCCTAGAATCTGCGGGTGATCAGGCTCATGTGGCTAAACACTTTGCTGCGCTTTCAACAAACGCGACAGCCGTGTCTGAATTTGGTATCGATACAGCGAACATGTTTGAATTCTGGGACTGGGTTGGTGGCCGTTACTCACTATGGTCTGCGATCGGTCTATCAATTGCACTAGCAGTAGGTTTCGACAATTTTGTTGAGTTGCTTGATGGTGCTCACGAGATGGACAAGCACTTCGTATCAACAGATCTAGAAAGCAATATTCCAGTGATTCTTGCTTTGATTGGTATTTGGTACAACAACTTCCACGGTGCGGAGTCAGAAGCTATCCTACCTTACGATCAGTATATGCACCGTTTCGCAGCGTACTTCCAGCAAGGTAACATGGAGTCAAACGGTAAATACGTTGACCGTGACGGCAATGCTGTAACTTACCAAACTGGCCCAATCATTTGGGGTGAACCAGGTACCAACGGTCAGCACGCGTTCTACCAGCTAATTCACCAAGGTACTAAGCTTATCCCATGTGACTTCATTGCACCTGCAATTAGCCACAACCCAGCTAGCGATCATCACCAAAAACTGATGTCTAACTTCTTCGCGCAAACTGAAGCTCTAGCGTTTGGTAAAAATGAAGAAACCGTGAAAGAAGAGTTGGTGAAAGTAGGTAAGAATGCTGAAGAAGTGGCAGCGATTGCGCCATTCAAAGTGTTTGAAGGTAACCGTCCAACAAACTCTATTCTAGTGAAGCAAATCACGCCTCGTACGCTAGGTAACTTGATCGCAATGTACGAACACAAAATTTTCGTACAAGGTGTTATCTGGAATATCTTCAGCTTTGACCAATGGGGCGTGGAGCTAGGTAAACAACTGGCTAACCAAATCCTACCTGAGCTTGCAGACGAGTCTCAAATCAGCTCGCATGACAGCTCAACAAACGGTCTAATCAACGCATTTAAAGCGTTCAAAGCTTAATGTTTGAATAGATAAAGAAAAGGTCAGCAAATGCTGACCTTTTTATTGCCTGAGGCAAAAACAAAATAGGTTGGCCAGTGCCAACCTATTCTTTCTCTTTTATTCGAAGCAAATTTCGATAAAGGCATTTCCCCATTGGGAAGAGAAAGGCATGATAATAATTGAGCCTTCACACTTGTGGCGAATCGTATGACCTCGGCCCGAAACCACAACCGGTGTTGCCATATCAAAGTCAAAACCACTTTCCGCCAGAATGCGTTTCGCACCACCAGTAACCATGTTGGTGATCTCACCCACCATATCGGTCACTTCTTCATTGAGCCCATTTGGACGTTCACCAAGCATGTTCTGCATGATTTCTAGGGCGAGTGCTTCATCAAAGGTGATCGACATTGAACCACGAGTTTGTGGGCCTACCATACCAATCAGACCAGAAACGTCACCTCGTGCGATCTCATCTTTTTTGATTCGCGGTTTTTGTGGCTTCAGCTCAAGAGAAGCCATAGTTTTTAGCACGTTCATTAAAGAAGCTAAAAACGGGTTTACAAATTCAGCGCGCATAACGTTCTTCTATACTTTTTCTTTCGTCTCGGAGGAACAGGCCTGGCATTCACCATGAGTTTCAATAACTTGGTTGGTCAGTTTGAATCCATGCTTCTCGGCGTTTTCGGCTAACAAGGATATCAGCGTCTCATCTTCGAGTTCAACGACATCACCACATTTATCGCAAATTAGTAATTGGAAAAAGTGCTGCTGAGTATTGAAAGAACAACAAGTAATAAAGCTATTTGTCGATTCCACTCGGTGGATGAAGCCTTGTTCTAGGAGAAAATCTAATGCTCGATAAACAGTGGGCGGCTTAGCCTGAGGCTCACTCTCTTTTAGTTGCTCCAATAGCTCATACGCACTTGAGGCGCGGCGATTAGAACAAATGAGTTCAAATACGCGTCGGCGTTGCGGAGTCAGTCGTACTCCACGCTCTGCGCAGATACTTTCAATTTGTTCAATGATTGTTGGGTTCAAACCTTTCACCATAACTATCGGACGTGCTCTATGATAAATCATTTCTATACGAAGTTCGTTTAGAAATGCTTCATTTTACCCACTATCAGAACGAAAATCATGAATTAAAGCAAGTCGGTGGTGGTGTGAAGGCGGAATAATCATCACAGAATGAATCAACGAATGACAGATTCGTATTACTTCTGCGTATTCCTAAGCACTTGGCTAGTCAGCCAACCAAATCATTCTCGCTGAAACTAGCACCCAGAGGTGCTTGGGTATACAATACCCGACTTATTTTTTGAGCGTACTGCTGCGCTCGACCTTGGCAACATAAAAACGGGTGTTTATATCATGACTCATTCTTGCAGGCTCTCCGTAGCACCAATGTTAGATTGGATTCTATGGCGATAAACGTCAATAAAACCAAAGGCTTGAGCGTGTGGTTGTAAGGCAGGGGACATGAGGGGACATTCACAGGCATCATCAACACCCTCACATCAATACTATCCCCTAATAGAGTTTGCTTCTACTCTTCTCCACCATTTCAGGGGACATTTTTACCATTTTAATCTGTCATGGCTTATTTTCGATTTTAGATTGTCTACTTGATGCTGCTGAGTTGTAGATAGATTAGAAGTCGACAGCTCCTCGAATGTTTTCAGTAGTCGATTCAATTGTCTGTTCTGCTGCCTGTAGTCTTGTTCTTCTTTTGCAGTAAACCACTTGTCAGCTTGATGTTGTAGTTTAATGATAAGTTTTTGGGTGTGCACTGCATCAGCAGCTTTTTGCTCTCGATACTTCCAAGTCTCCAACCGCCTCCCTCTGTTTAATTCATGCGGTTGGTATTCCTTGTTATCTAGGCCTGCGTGCTTGAGTACAGCTGTATTAAAGGCCTGCTTCAATAGAGCGGTACACTTCTTTTGCTGTAAAACGCGTAAAACTCTTCCGTTTAGCACTTTTCCGACTAGAAGATGTACATGATCACCAGCCCCCCGTACTCCGGATTGTTGCTGTTGGTGCAACACTGCGCGGATCTGTGATTTAAAAGGCTTAAGTTCTTCAGGTTTCAGTTCTAGCAGTTCGCTAATTGCTTTACAGCAATCACTGATTATAGATTTCCATTGTGCTGGCGTTGGTCTGTGTCCTTTGGGGAGAGTTAAGCAGTAGCTCATCGCATAACTGGATAAAGGGCGACCTCCTTGACGGTTGAGATGTTGCTTTGTTCGAAATTGCTCACCCAGTAGCGCTATTCGCTGCGATGTATGTGCCGTTCCTATGAGAGAGATGATGTTTTCTGTTGTTCTATGATTTGGGTGCTTCTCTGAGAGTAAGTAGCGTTCTGTTGCCATAACTCCATCGGCCCCATTTTTGATTGCTTCAGTTGTTATCGTCCAGTTCTTAATCATGTTTTATTAAAAGATTAAGAAATTATTGCTCATTTATGCAACAACACTATTTGAATGTCGTGGTATCACAGGTATTCCAGATAGGACAACCTCGAGCTTCGCTGTGCGTTTGTTGTCCATTGGTGAGAGGAGGCCCCTCTCAACTCCCCTAAATATTTTTGAGGGCTAGCCTAGAATATATATGCTTAAAATAAACGTATGGAATATCAATCTTTTGACAAGCGATTTGCGAATGCTTTAGCTACGCCGAAATTAAAAACAAAGCAAATTGAATCCGCTGTTTTTAGACATTGTATAGAGTCAGGTTTTCTTAGTACTGAAGACAAAGAAAATAATTCGCCTCGGTATCAGTGGTATCAGAGGGTACTGGAACTCAACTTGCAATCTCTGAGTTTGCTAGAGCAGGTTATGATAGACGAGGGGAATCCTAGGCGGATGGGGGAAGTTCAAATCGAGATAGAGGCTAAAGTGGCATCTATCTTAAGAAATCTTGCAAAGAGGGTCTTGGAGTCTGATATCAACCAATCTAAAAGTAGTACCGGATCTTCATTTAGCACTAAGCAGAGTGTTGATATGAAGCATATAGCTTGTCAGAGTTCGACTAAATAAGAGACCCCCTGTTATTTCATTTAAAGAAGACTCAAACGGTTTCAATTGTGTCGCTAAAATTTTTGATAGAGCCTCTATCCCAAACTTTAAATGGTCGACAGTATTTTCGAGCTTCTGGAACTTCAATAATCCAAGGTTTGACTATAGTAGGTGGGAAAAGCGGTTGCCAAACACATCGGTTTTCTTTTTGCCAAGAATATTTGGTTTTTTCCTTTGTGAAAGCAGGGCTCTCCTCAGCATGTGGCGAGTTGTAAGGGATTGGATCTGGCGTATATATTACATCTCTAAAGCCATACGCTGACACACTGTTTCTTATTACTTTCGTGACTTCATGGTAGAAGCCATGAGGATTAAAAATTTGGTAGCAAGCGTCTGTCTGTTCTTCTAGATTCCAGCGTCTAAAAAGGTCGTTAGTATACTCATTGCTTGTACAGAAAAGGAAACCATTCCCGCAACGTCTTGATGTTTGTAGGCTCAAATCAGCGAGTGTTAATTCGCCACCGCCCTCAATTTTAAAAAATTCGTCTACGATTGGTTCCTGCTTTCCTCCTTGAACTTTTAATTCCCCTTCAATGTGACGAACAATGCCATGTTGTCCTTCACCCGTGTCACCTCGTGCTGTGCCGTGTGTGACGATATCATTGAAGTCTAAAATTGTCCCAAGTCTCAAACTTCCACGTTCAAAGAATCCATCCATGAACTGTTTATTTACAAATTTGTAAAGCATTTAATCACCCATACATTAAGCTCTCAGCCTTCCCATTCTGGCTGTGATTTTTGGGTGTGAAAATACTCAATAGTGTATTTGTCCTGTCATGAGTAGGCTGAGGTAAGTAACCACGAACCGACAAAAAATACATTTTTTATCGATTCGCGGTTGAAAGGTTAAGGCGTTGTCTTCTCATTATTACAGTGACTGTGTGACACACCAAAAGGTGTGTCACATGGTCACAGTATCAATGAGTAAGACTTATGATATCTTCGTCAGAAGCGCGTGATGATACTTGCTCAACACAAATGCGACCTGACGATTGCAACTTCTTGAGTGAGCGACTGAATGCTTTACGCTGAGCGTCAGTTGGTTTTGAGTCCGATGAATACAGAGCTTGACGCAACTCAATACGGTTAGCTGTACCGTCAAATTTTTCACTCAGTAGTGTAAGTACGGGATTGTCAGATTCATAATCCCTTTCCGCTTTGACTTTCACTGGTTTTACTCTTGCAAGAGATGTTACGGGCAGTTTCTCATCACATTGAATACCGAGATCGACCAAATCAAACTCAACTTCAAGATCAGGAGCTTCATTTCCTTCTTTTTGCTTGGTGTTGGAAAACGTCAGAACTTTACTCTTACCGTCACGCTTCACTTGAAATTCAAAATCGCAAGCCGCTCTCAGTGCTGAGCTTCCCCGTGCGCCTCTAGATTCATCGCGACCAGAGTGATGAACACACAAAACAGTAGTGTCTATCAATGATTTGATTTTGTCGCAGCCATTGACAAATGCAGACATATCGCGAGATGTGTTTTCGTCACCGGAGTAGCAGCGTGCGAGGGTGTCTATAACGACCAACCGCACTTTTACGTTTTCATTAAATTCTAGCTCTTTGATTGAATGTGCTAGGGTTGTAACATCATCTACATCTGAAATGTTCATACTGTGGCCTAGAATGTAGAGGTTTTGAGTCTCAACACCATTTGCTATTTCCCATGCCTTAACACGCTTTGCGACGCCTGTCTGACCCTCAGCTGCAATGTATACAACTGCACCACGTTGAACGGGTTTATTGTTCCATGCTTTACCCGTTGTAACTGAGCAAGATACCTCAAGTGTAAGAAATGTCTTTAGAGACCCGCTTGCGCCGTAAACCATCCCAAATGACGAAGCCGGGATTAAGCCTTTGACTAGCCACTCTGTAGCTGCGTCAAACCCAGAGGAGCCGATCGAGAACTTTAGGTTACCGAAGCGCTTTTGAGTTGGTTTTACTAGCTCAATAGGTAGAGCAGCGTTACCGCTAAATAGATCAATTTGAGTCGGATTCATTTTTTCTCCGTTGTAATTTAGTTATAAATTCAGCTCGCTACAAGCGCACTGAAATAGAATTAATGGGATGTTGTAGCTACTAGGTTTAGTCTCAGATAGTGTCTGTTCAGAATATCTACACTTCTGTGACCAGTTATCTGTGCCACTTCTGGGGCGCTTAGGCCAGACTCAAAGAGACGCGAAGCTGCTTCTGCTCTAAGATCATGAAAGCGTAGATCATCAATCTTCAAGTCTTTTGTTAGCTTGCGCCAAGCCCTGCTAATAGCATCAGCTTTATAGTCAAAGATTAAGTCATCATCTTTTTTGTCTGAGTACTTTTCTAATATCTCCAGAGCTTTTTCTGATAAAGAAATTTTGGTTGTATGTCGTTGCGATTTACGCGGATCTTTACGATCTCGTATCACAAGGGTCTTCGTTTTTTTGCAATAGTCTCTTCTTTGCATTTTGACTATTTCCCCACGTCTCATTGCAGTTTCTACCGCTAAGTCGACTATGTCTGACAAAGGAAGAATTCTCGTTGAGCAACTTTCTTTAGTTTCTAGAGCTCCTGAAATTTGTTGAAGCTCTTTAAGTGTTGGACGTCTAATACGCTCATCGCTACGAGCGATAAATCCATGTCGTTGCAGCGAAGATCGCGCATCATTAAATACCGTGCAATCACATGAGATGCCGTAGAATGTGATTGCGTCTTTTAATGCTGTGCACAGGTTTGAAATATCATGCGAAACAGTTTGAGGCTTCACTGTCTCGCATCTAATTTTGCAGTGTTCAAATAGTACTTTTGCGCTCAAATTTTCTACTGGAACTTTAGCGATCGGATAGCTGAGTAGCATTTTTAGATTTGCTCTTTTACTTCGATTTAGGTTGCTAGCTGTTGGTTCTTCGGTGAGAGTCATGTTAATAACATCACCGATCAGAATTCGCTTGTTCTTCTTTGCTTTTTGTAGTCCTTTAACTCCTTCTCTATCTGCAAGTTTTGCGGTTTTCTCTGCCCACTTTTCTGCTTCAGGATATGTGTCAAAAGTTGTGCTGCACTCTCTTAGCGTTTTCCCATGAGACGTAACCCGAACACGAGCTTTGTATCTCGTGCCTCGTTGGGTATTTACTGGTTCAATAGCTTTAGTTGCCACTCGCCACGCCTCGGGAAAATCATAAAAAATGCGGTCATTCCGCGTTGGTTTTGATACTAAGAGCACTTTTGAAAATGCTCAATTCGCTAAAAACGCTCAAAAAAGGCTGTTTTTGAGGGGGTAATGGTCGGTGGGGGTGTTTTTGGTCTCGGAGTGAAAAGACCACCAGAAACGGCTAAAAAACGCATGGTTCTGACGATCTTTTGCTTTCAGTAATCTAAGAAGTAGGTTTGGTGTAATAAAAAAAAATCAACTAAAACCAAAAATAGTGACACTTGTCACATTTCGAGCTTTGGGTAGGTTTAATTATCCTGATTTGGCTCATGTATAGACTGGATATTTATACGTAAGTAAACATTATTGAGCACATTGAGATCTTTGTGGCCTGTAATTTTTGAAACCTCTACGATGCTCAATCCTCTCTCTAGAAGTTGGCAAGCACCTTCGGCCCGAAGGTCGTGATAACGAAGATCTTCGATTCTCTCTTCTCTACACACCCTTTGCCATGCCGCCCCGATAGATTCTTTTTTATATGGGAAGACGCGAGCATCCTTTCGTGGTTGGCGAAGAATAATCTCTTTTGCTTTGGGAAAAAGTGGGATGGTGCAATGGTTTCCTTTTTTGCTTCTTGGATCTTTACGATCTCGGATGGTTAATGTAGATGCCTTGAAATTTACGTCGTCCCAAGTGATGCGGGTAATTTCCCCTAATCTCATACATGTAAGAAGAGATAAGTGAAAAATGTCCACTAGCGGGATATGGGCTGCTCTATGTGATTGCCTTCTCTTTAGCCCTCGCTCCATGAGTTCTAGTTCTTTTGGTGTTGGTCTGCGCTCTCTTCGTACACTGCGACCGATCAGTCCGTATTTTATCAGGCTCGGAATAGCATCATCGTGTGCTTTGGTGTTTGCTTCGTATCCGAACATAGGCCCGGCTACGTCGAGCACACTTTTTAGGTAAGTAATGTCGTGATAAATAGTCTGAGGGAGAGGCTGAGTCTGCTCAGATTTACGGTAACGGCAATGGTTCACGAGGTCATTGGCGGTGAGGTGATCTGCACGAACTAGAGCAACGTCATAGGCTCTTAAACGGCTGAGAACTGCGAACTTTGAACGGCCAATATCTGCGGACGTGATTGGATCATTTAGATACTCTGTAATCAGGTCACCAATGAGTATGGTTCGAGCCTTAGGCTCTTTAGATGGTATACCTTCTGATTCTAGCTTTGTAACAAGCTGATCCGCCCACTTCTTCGCCTCCTTTTCAGTAGGGAAGGTTTTAGACTGTTCAAAAAGCCTCTTTCCTTTACTCGTTAGTCTGACTCGCGCTTTATGCTTAATAGCTTTTTTACCTACAACTTTTTCAATAGCGATAGTTGCCATACTTAGCCTCTCAAATACGTTAATTGAAGGAGAGGTTGTTGATGAAAGTTCCCATTGCCCACATTTGAAGCACTGGATAGCTGTATGTATAATCCCGTACCCCACAGCTCGTCCTGTACCTTTTGTGTCCCTAAAATAATCCCTTGAGGGACATTTAGGGGTACAACAGCGAGATAATGACTAGTTTTACCCAGTTTCGCCGTAGTGGATTATGTAGCTAAGGCGCTGAAATTTAGTGAGATTTTAACTATGTATCCATCTTCCCGCCTTTCTGTCGCTCCCATGTTAGATTGGACTGATCGTCATTGTCGCTACTTCCATCGCTTAATGACCAAAGAAACCCTGTTGTACACTGAAATGGTGACGACAGGTGCGATCATTCATGGAAAAGGAGATTTCCTGGCTTATAACGAAGAAGAGCATCCGTTAGCCCTTCAACTTGGTGGTTCAAACCCAGCAGATTTGGCTACGTGTGCCAAGCTAGCGCAAGAGCGTGGCTACGATGAGATTAACCTAAATGTGGGGTGTCCATCTGACCGCGTACAAAACGGTCGATTTGGTGCTTGCCTAATGGCTGAACCGCAGTTAGTTGCGGATTGTGTCGCAGCAATGAAAGACGTGGTCGATATCCCTGTAACAGTCAAGACTCGCATTGGTATTGATGATCAAGACTCTTACGAATTCCTAACGGATTTCGTTTCTATTGTTTCAGAAAAGGGTGGCTGTGAGCAGTTCACTATCCACGCACGTAAAGCATGGTTAAGTGGTCTAAGCCCAAAAGAAAACCGTGAGATCCCACCATTGGATTACCCACGCGCTTACCAATTGAAGCAAGACTTCTCACACCTAACGATTGCGATTAACGGTGGCGTGAAATCATTAGAAGAAGCAAAAGCACATCTTCAGCATCTTGACGGTGTGATGATTGGTCGTGAAGCATACCAAAGCCCATATTTACTGGCATCGGTAGATCAAGAGTTGTTTGGCTCTAATGCTCCAGTGAAGAAACGCAGCGAAATTGTTGAAGAGATGTATCCATACATTGAAGCGCAATTAGCGAAAGGTGCGTACCTTGGTCATATTACCCGTCACATGTTAGGCTTGTTCCAAAGCATGCCCGGTGCTCGTCAATGGCGTCGTCATATCAGTGAAAATGCGCACAAACCAGGTTCTGGTCTAGAAGTATTGCAAGACGCGCTAGCTAAGATTCCAAAAGAATTGAATGTGTAAAATTCGCCAGTGAATGGCTAAAATTACCAACTAAAGAATGATAAAGCCAGAGTGCAGAAATGCCTCTGACTTTTTTTTATTAAAAATCATAATCTTAACTTCGTTTCTGTAAGTTGGTATGGAAACTGCTCTGTTTATTGAAAACAAATGGAGAAGTGATTATGTTGGAGCTAATCTTTATTTTAGTCTTTGCGGCGACCTTGTTGGTTACGGGTATCACAATGATGACCGTATTCGCAGCAACTGGTATTGCGTTAGTTGTGATGTTTTTACTGGGAATGGTTGGAGCGGTACTTAAACTATTACCATGGTTAATCGTGATTGCATTGGGTATTTGGTTCTTCAAGAATTACGTCGCTCAGCCCCGCTATAAATAATGAGTAACATCATTTAGTTGATGGAGAGGCGTGAGAATATGGTATATTTCCTCTCACGTCCTCTACGTGAATATCAGCTATCTCGGAGTAAATACTACATGACAAATAAAGCGAACATCGCTTTAACGGCATTATCGTTGGCAGTATCTTTTCCTGTTTTTGCAGAGTACTCTGTATCGACAAAAGTCGGCGCAGAGGTATGGGCTGCCGACACTAAAGTTAATGAAGTGAGACGAGATAGCAGTACCGCAGGCACTTTTTACGCGGCGATTGAACATGATGTTAAATATGTCCCTAATGCGCGCCTTCGTTACTCAAGTGTTGATGCGGATTACATGGGGTTCGATAAGCTCGATTTAACCTTGTATTACCACGTTCTAGAGCATGATTTATTGCACTTTGATGCGGGTCTCACGTTCAGTAATTTAAGTGACACTAAATACATTGATGCTGGCTCAAGCAGGCGTGTAGAAGAATTTGATGAGCTGATTTGGGCTTGGTATGGTTACGCAGAAATTCAAGTTCCGGATACAAACTTTGATGTGATTGGTGAGATAAACTTTGGTGACAACAAAGGTATCAAAAGCACCGATTTCATGGCAGGTGTTCAATACAATGTACCGCTCGAAAAAGCTCAACTGGCTTTTCGTGGAGGTTACCGTGTGATTGATTTAGAGTCCGATAAATTCATGTCGGATCTAGGGAAAGAGTTTATTTTTGCTAACGGCTTCTTTGTGAGTGCGGAATACGCGTTCTAAACTCAGCCATATTAGATATTCGATTTACTTAAAACGTCGCTTTATAAGCGGCGTTTTTTTATATCACTTCATTATATCTAATCGAAATTTCTCCCTATTTGGCTGACTTAGACCATGCTTACCTAGGAGCAATGTGAAAGTTAAAGCAGGGATAGCGATGACAATAAATGAACTACGACATCTATTCCGTGAAAATCAGCTTATCGAAGCGATTATTGAGCCTGCAATCCAAGAGGGTGGTTGGGTTGTAGAGTTCAGACATGCGCGCGGTGGTTTTGTTTTTCTAACGGACAGTCACGGCGAAGAATGTCTTTATGAAGATTTGGATGCTGCGTCAAAATCGGCAATGGCAGTAGGCTTTCAACAAGTCCGCATTGAAGATCGATGAGCAAAAAGTAAGCCGTTCTTACTTCCAAAAAGTTATAAAACATTCACTTCTATTCTTTCTTGTTATTAAGGAGAGTGGGTACTCTATCGTCACGCAATGAATAGGGATGTCGTGATAATGTCTTTTCAAAAGAATGAGTATTCTCACAAGAATGTGTCTGAAGATAATAATGGGCAAGGAGGAAATCCTCCAATCGCAAGCCCTCTGAATGACCAACAAATTAGCTCACTCCAACAAACTGTCTCTGAGTTGTCTTCACAGCAACTTGCTTGGGTCAGTGGGTATTTTTGGGGATTAGCTCAAAATCAACCAAACACAGCGGTAACGCCAATTGCACAAGCAACGGCAGCCGTATCAGCGAAGCCAGCAGGTAAGTTGAGTATTATTTTTGCTTCCCAAACGGGCAATGCTAAAGGTGTTGCTGAAGCTCTGGAACAGGAAGCAAAAGCAGAAGGAATTGCAGTCGAACTTTTTGATGCAAGCGATTACAAAGGTAAAAACTTAGCCAAAGAAACGCATGTCATTATTGTGGCATCGACTAACGGCGAAGGCGAAGCGCCAGACAATGCCATTGAGCTACATGAGTTTTTGCAATCGAAGAAGGCTCCTAAGCTGCCAAACCTGCAATATGGTGTTATTGCATTGGGAGATTCTAGCTACGAGTTCTTCTGTCAGACCGGTAAAGACTTCGACACTTACCTATCAAAGCTAGGCGCGACTCCATTTATCGAGCGTCTTGATTGCGATGTGGATTATGAAGCCCCTGCAACTGAATGGCGTAAGAATGCGTTAGACAAGGTAAAAGATACACTGTCTTCTGGCTCTGAAGCGGATGTGGTTCAACTTCCTGTGGGTCAAGCTGCGACTGCGCACTCTCCTTACAATAAACAAAATCCGTACACTGCGACGTTACTGACCAGTCAAAAAATCACGGGCCGTGACTCTGGAAAAGACGTTCGTCATATAGAAATCGACTTAGAAGGCTCGGGCTTAACGTATCAGCCTGGTGATGCACTAGGTGTGTGGTTTGAAAATAGCTCGGAACTTGCAAATGCCATTCTTGGTAAGGTCGGTTTGTCTGGGGTTGAGACTGTTGACGTTGATGGTGAAAGCTTGTCAATCCACAGTGCTCTTGTGAGTAAATATGAAATCACAACATCTAACCCACAGCTCATCACAAAGTTTGCCGAGTTATCCGGTAGCAAGAAGCTACAAAAGTTAGTTGAAGATAAAGATAAGCTTCGCGAGTACTCTGCAAATACTCAAATCGTTGATGTACTGGCAGAAAAGAAAACCAAGTTAACCGCAGATGAATTGATTGGTTTGCTTCGTCGTCTTACTCCACGCCTTTACTCTATTGCATCAAGCCAAGAAGAGGTCGATGAAGAAGTACACCTAACGGTTGCTTTGGTTGAGTACGAACAAAACGACGAAAAACGATATGGTGGAGCGTCTAGTTTCTTAGCACAGCGTCTCGAAGAGGGAGATGAAGTTAAAGTATTTGTTGAGCATAACAACAACTTTAAACTGCCGGAAGATGATAGCACTCCAATTATCATGGTTGGTCCTGGCACAGGGATCGCACCATTCCGAAGCTTTATTCAGGAACGTGAAAACCGTGATGCTGAAGGCAAAAACTGGTTGTTCTTTGGTGATCGCACGTTCACTCAAGACTTCTTATACCAAGTGGAATGGCAAAAGTATCTCAAGTCAGGAGTACTAAGCCGATTGGATGTTGCCTTTAGTCGTGACCAAGTAGAAAAGGTTTACGTACAACATCGCATCTTAGAAAACGCAGCTCAAGTGTGGCAGTGGATCCAAGAAGGCGCTTATATCTATGTCTGCGGTGATGCAACGCGTATGGCAAAAGATGTGCACGACGCATTGGTTATCGTTGCTGAACAAGAAGGCAAGATGCCGCGTGACGATGCAGAACAATTTATTAATGACCTACGTAAAGCGAAACGTTATCAGAGGGATGTGTACTAATGACTTTTTCTACGGACAATAATAAGCAGGTTGTATTAGGTGAAGAGTTAGGGCCGCTATCTGATAACGAGCGCCTGAAGCGAGAAAGCAACTTATTACGTGGCACCATTGAGCAAGATTTACAGGACCGTATTACTGGTGGCTTTACTGCCGACAACTTCCAGTTAATTCGTTTCCACGGTATGTATCAACAAGACGATCGTGATATCCGTAATGAACGCACAAAGCAAAAACTGGAACCATTACATAATGTGATGCTTCGTGCTCGTATGCCTGGAGGCATCATCACGCCAACGCAATGGTTAGCGATCGACAAGTTCGCAACGGAGCACTCTTTATATGGAAGTATTCGTCTGACGACTCGCCAAACGTTCCAGTTTCATGGGGTATTAAAACCGAATATTAAGTTGATGCATCAAACGCTCAACAGTATTGGTATTGATTCGATTGCAACCGCGGGTGATGTAAACCGTAACGTGTTGTGTACCACTAATCCAGTGGAGTCAGAGTTACACCAAGAAGCTTACGAATGGGCGAAGAGAATCAGTGAACACCTGCTTCCGAAAACACGAGCTTATGCAGAGATTTGGCTAGACGGTGAAAAAGTAGAAAGCACGGAAGAAGACGAACCGATTCTAGGCAAGAACTACTTACCACGTAAGTTTAAAACCACAGTGGTTATCCCACCGCAAAATGACGTAGATGTACACGCTAACGATCTCAACTTCGTAGCGATTGCAGATAACGGCAAGCTGGTTGGTTTTAACGTCCTGGTCGGCGGCGGCTTAGCGATGACGCATGGCGATACATCAACTTATCCGCGCCGCGCTGACGACTTTGGCTTTATTCCGCTGGACAAGACACTTGATGTTGCCGCAGCTGTAGTAACAACTCAGCGCGACTGGGGTAACCGTTCAAACCGTAAGAACGCAAAAACCAAATACACATTGGATCGTGTAGGTAGCGATGTCTTTAAAGCGGAAGTCGAGAAACGTGCTGGTGTTAAGTTTGAGCAAAGCCGTCCATATGAATTCACAGAACGTGGTGACCGTATTGGCTGGGTAGAAGGAATTGATGGTAAATATCATTTAGCGCTTTTCATCGAAAACGGTCGCTTATTAGACTTTCCAGGTAAACCACTTAAGACGGGGGTTGCTGAAATTGCCAAAATCCACAAAGGCGATTTCCGCATGACAGCAAACCAAAACCTAATTGTTGCGGGTGTACCTAAAAACGAAAAAGCGAAGATTGAAAAGATCGCTCGTGAACATGGCTTAATGGACGACGGCGTAAGTGAACAGCGTAAGAACTCAATGGCTTGTGTTGCTTTTCCAACTTGTCCGCTAGCGATGGCAGAAGCTGAACGCTTCCTTCCTCAGTTTGTTACTGATGTGGAGGGGATTCTGGAGAAGCACAACCTACCAGAAAATGACAACATCATTTTGCGTGTAACTGGGTGTCCAAATGGTTGTGGTCGCGCAATGTTGGCTGAAATTGGTCTAGTTGGCAAAGCGCCGGGTCGTTACAATTTGCACCTAGGTGGTAACCGTGCCGGTACTCGAGTACCAAAAATGTATAAAGAGAACATCACGGATAAGCAAATCTTAGAAGAGATTGATCTGCTGGTGGCCCGATGGTCGAAAGAGCGTGAAGAAGGCGAAGCCTTTGGCGATTTCACTATTCGTGCTGGCATTATCCAAGAAGTGCTCGTATCAAAGAGGGACTTTCATGCTTGATTCTGTAGCATCCAAGCTGGAGCTCACAGAGTTACTGACATTAACAAAGACGGAGCAAATCCTCCGTCTTGCTCAAATTAATGTCGAGCTCGAAAAGCTTTCAGCACAAGAGAGAGTAGCGTGGGCTTTAGATAATCTAGAAGGCGAGTTCGCGGTTTCTTCTAGTTTTGGTATTCAAGCCGCGGTTATGCTTCATTTAGTTACTCGCGCCAAAGCGGACATCCCCGTCATTCTAACCGATACTGGTTACCTGTTTGCTGAGACGTACCGATTTATCGATGAGCTGACAGATGCTCTCAACCTAAATTTAAAAGTTTATCGAGCCAAGGAAAGTGCGAATTGGCAAGAAGCTCGATATGGAAAATTATGGGAGCAAGGCGTAGAGGGAATTGAAAAATACAACAAGCTCAATAAAGTTGAGCCGATGCGTCGAGCGTTAAAAGAGCTTAATGTTGGAACGTGGTTCTCTGGACTGCGTCGAGAGCAAAGTAAATCTCGTGCAGGTTTACCGATTCTATCAATTCAGAACGGTGTGTTTAAATTTCTACCAGTAATTGATTGGACTAATAAAGACGTTCATTACTACTTAGAACAACACGGCCTTAAATACCACCCATTGTGGGATGAAGGTTACCTTTCAGTTGGTGATACACATACTACTCGTAAATGGGAGCCGGGAATGTCAGAGGAAGAAACTCGATTCTTTGGCTTAAAGCGAGAATGTGGCCTACACGAAGATGATGGCTCTGAACAAGATGGGTCTGGCATATAGCCATAATGCTCTTTAAATAGAGTTTAGGTTAAGTTTAATAAAGATAGCTGCAATAAAGCAGCTTTCTTTATTTATGGTACTTGAAAAACACGTCTCAAAGAACAACTCTGTGGATAAGTTGTGTGATAGTTTGGGGTAAAGTTGAATAAATAAAGGTTTGATCGAAAACTCATCGTTTAACCACTGTTTTTGCAATTTTTGAAAAATAACACTTGCCAATGTGAGCGCGATCTCTATAATGCCTCCTCGTCGACAGGGCAAGGCCTCACAAGGGGTTAAGCGAAGTTGATAAGGCTGAAAAGAAAAACGAAATAATTTGAAGAAAGTGTTTGACACAATAAATTATCTCGCTAGAATGGCCGCCTCTTCCGAAGTGATGTCAATCACAAAGAAGAGTTGCTCTTTAACAATATAGACCTATCAATCTGTGTGGGCACTCGTTGATGATAATCCAATTAGATATTTCTTTCTTAACGGAAAGCGGTATCAAATTAGGTTTCAATGAAACGAAGTGACCATTGAATCGAAAGATTCAGCACAGTCAATT
>NZ_JAHGAM010000042.1:0-9046 GCF_030248595.1 Vibrio sp. D417a
TAGAAGCTAGAAGCTAGAAAAAAGTAGAGGGTTGATGTTTTGCATCAACCCTCTTTTTTTACCTATGTTTCACGTGAAACATAACGATGACCAGTGGCTTTCTTTACTACTTAACCAGAATACGCCGAGTGCCAATCTCGCCATACTGGGTCAAAGCCTTTGGCTCGAATCATATCTTCCACAGAACCCGCGCTTCGTTCATCGCTGATCTCAAACTGCTCGAGTTCAACATCATCCATCGCATAACCACCAGGCTGAGTTTTCGATGCAGCAGACATACTGGTGATGCCTAACGGTAATGCATTGTCTCTGAACTTCGGTGATTCACGAGTCGATAATGACAACTCCACCTCAGGGTTCAACAAGCGATAAGCGCAAATCAACTGCACAAGCTGTTTATCAGTCATGACTGATTTTGGTTGGAGCGCGCCCTCACAAGGACGCAAACGCGGGAAAGAAATCGAGTAACGAGTCTGCCAATACGTGCGCTCAAGATAGTCCAAGTGCGCTGCCACATAAAAACAGTCGGTACGCCACTCTTCCAACCCTATCAATGCGCCAATACCAATCTTATCGATGCCTGCTTTTGCAAGACGATCGGGTGTATCCAATCGGTATTCGAAATCCATCTTATTGCCACGCAGATGGTGCTCGGCGTAAGTCGAAGGATGATATGTTTCTTGATAGACCATCACCGCATCTAAACCCAATGTCTTGAGCTCTGCGTATTCGCCTTGATCTAGCGGCTGCACTTCCATCGCCAAATAGTTAAAGCGCTTCTTAATCATCGGCACCATTTCGCGAAAGTATTTCATACCCACTTTGGTTTCGTGCTCGCCAGTCACCAGCAATACGCTATCAAACTTCATGCGCTTGATGGCTTCGACTTCTGCTGCCACTTCGTCCCGATTCAAGGTACGACGCTTGATTCTGTTCTCCATGGAGAAGCCACAATAGGTACAAGCATTGGCGCACAAGTTAGAAAGGTACAATGGAATATAAAGCGACATGGTATTACCAAAACGCTTGCGAGTTGCCGAGTATGACAGCTGCGCCATTTGCTCTAAGTACGCTTCAGCCGCTGGTGAAACTAGCGCTTTAAAGTCTTCCAAATCACGCTTGGGTTTATTCAATGCCCGCTCGACATCTTGTGCCGTTTTCGCGTAGATCGACATCGAAATGTCATCCCAATTAAGCAGCTTAAATTGTTCAACGAAGCTCATGTTTTCCTCGCTTAATAGCTAAACCAATCTAGGACTAAAGCTCATCTAGGAATGACGTCAGTGGACTCGACGCAACCGCATGAGAAACCTTACCAGCAAGTCCGGCTTCATAAGCCATACGCCCCGACTCTACCGCCAACTTAAATGCCCTCGCCATCGCAACGGGATCGCTCGAAGCTGCAATCGCGGTATTAACGAGAACGGCATCCGCGCCCATTTCCATCGCACGCGCGGCATGTGAAGGAGCACCGATACCCGCATCGACAACCACAGGAACATTAGCTTGGTCGATAATGATCTCTAGGAAATCGTGAGACACTATCCCTTTGTTGGAACCGATCGGTGCACCTAATGGCATGACCGCAGCACAGCCCACTTCCTCCAATCGTTTACACAGAACTGGGTCAGCATGACAATAAGGAAGCACAATGAAGCCTTCACGAACCAGTTGTTCAGCGGCCGCAAGTGTCTCAATTGGATCGGGCATCAAGTACTTCGGGTCTGGGTGAATTTCAAGCTTTAGCCAGTTTGTACCTAACGCTTCTCTCGCCAATTGTGCTGCAAACACAGCATCTTTAGCATTCTTTGCACCTGAGGTATTCGGCAATAAGTTCACGCCCGCTTGTACTAGCGGCAGCAAAATATCGTCTTGTTGGTCGTTAACATCCACACGCTTCAACGCCATGGTCGCAAGTTGAGAACCCGATACTTGAATCGCTTCTGCCATTAATCGGCTGTTGGCAAACTTCCCTGTTCCCGTGAACAGTCTTGATTCGAATTGTTTATCACCAATTTTAAGCATCGACTTTAACCCCCTGCGATCGCTTGAAACAAAGAGATGCTATCTCCCTGTGAAAGAACTGTGCTAGCCCACTCACTGCGCGGCACAACATTGTTATTAATTGCAAAAACACAGCCCATTTCAGGCAGCGCAAATTGACTAATGATTTGCTGTAGATTTGACTCACTGGCAACTTGATGTGACTGGTCATTGATGACAATAGTGATCACATCTAAGTCAGCAGCGGTCATTTGTGTTGTTTGTTGTTCTGATAACGTCATTGCTTCCAACTCTCTTAATTCTGCCTATTACTCGTAAACTAAATCTGAGCACACACTTGGCACTGTTTATCTTTACTTATCGCCATGGTTTGCCATTGCAGCTTCAATCCATCGAACAGGTGTAACTTGGCAGTCTCGACATGAAACTTTCCCGTCGCCAGTTTTTGAATTGCCGCTATCGCTTGGTAGTTGCCAAGTGTGCCCACCACCGGACCGACGACACCACTCTCACTGCACTTTTGCGTTTGCGGTAATTCGTCGAACGGATACAAACAGCGGTAACACGCTTTACTCTGCGCTTCTTGTTCACTTGGTGTTTGGTAATCAAAGACAGCGAATTGCCCTTGCCAACCAATTGCCGCCGCCGAGATGAGCGGCGTATTTTGCTCGAAACAAACTTGGTTAATGAGCTGACGCGTTGGCATGTTATCGGTGCAGTCGAGCACCACATCCGCTAGCATCACCTCAAGCTGAAGCTGTGCTTTGTCTAATCGCTTATTGAGGGCACGAATTTGAACCATAGAATTAAGGTCAGTCAGTTGCTTCACAGTCGCTTTTGTTTTCGCAACTTGGAGGTCTTGTTCACGATAAATGATCTGACGTTGTAGGTTACTGCTATCAACTTCATCGTCATCGACCACAACCAATTTACCAATACCCGCTGATGCCAAGTACAAACTCGCTGCGCTCCCTAACCCACCACAACCGATGATCAGCACATGCGATTTGCTCAAACGCTCTTGCCCGACTTCGGCAATTTCAGGCAGAGCGACTTGGCGCTGATAGCGAAGGAACTGCTTATCCGTGAGCATGCTCGCCTCTCTTGGTATGCGCTAATTTACTACTCTGATCAGTAAACGTTAGCTGTCTTTCATTCATCAGTTGTGCGAAGAACTCGATGACGGACTGAGGTGATTCTGCCAACGTAATAGCTCGCACAACTGCCAAACTAGAAACACCTGTTTGCCAAACTTGGTCTGCATTAGATTGGTCAATGCCACCAATCGCGACCGTCGGAAAGCCAAGCACATAGTCACTACCTGCTTTGTCTTTTGCAGGACGGAAAACCGACTCTGTGTTTGTATAAGGAATGCTATCAATCAGCTTTTGATACAGAGCCAAGCGCACCAAACCTTGTGGTTTCGATGGCATCTGTTTAGTGGTGGTTGGAAAAATATGCCCTAGCGCGATGTAACTAGGATGAATTTGTACGATGCGCAGTAGCTCATAATAACCATGAGTAGAAAGACCAAGACGAATGCCGGCTTTAGTTAGCTGAGCCAAATTCGATTCTTCTATGTCTTCTTGTCCCAGGTGAACGCCATAAGCGCCATGCTTGATTGCCAACTGCCAGTAGTCATTTATGAACACTTGTGCTTGATACTGACGACCTAGCTCAATTGCTCGAATGATCTGTTGTTCTAAATCGGCTTGTTGTGGGTTCTTTATTCGCAGTTGAATAGTGTTGATGCCTAGTGGCAGTAGACGCTCAATCCAAGCAACATCATCAACGACTGGATAGAGCCCTAGACTTTGCTTAGTTAGAGTTGGAAAGCTAACGCTCTCACCTTGTGCAGACCAACCAACTTGAATATCGAGTCGGTTATCCTCCAGTACAGGTGTGGGGAAATCATCAAATTGGTCAGCCCACTGAGTAGATCGTCCCTCATCAAGGTTGTCATTCAACAGTGTTTCACGTGAAACATTCGCTTGTTGAGTTAGGATTCCTCGAGCAAGTGTTAACGCATCTTCGATAGGAAAATCGAGTACTGTCAGCGTTACTATCCAAGCAAGGTGATGTTCGGGATCGAACATTGCGTTGAATTTGGACTTAACGGAAAGCGCTCTCACTTCGTTGTTAATTGGGTGACGCCAGATATCAAGCTGAAGCACTTTCTCCTTTTCATCGGATACCTGCGTATCAGCAATGCCAATATAAATCGCTTTCGACGGTTGCTTAGCACATGCTTCTATCGGTAAAGCAGAGCGGTAATAGAGCACAAATGAACTCTCATGCTCAGAGTCATAACCATCAATAAGGTCTGTCGTTATGTGCGTAGTCTGTTGGTCACGAACAAGCTGAATAGATTGAGTTGGGCTCACACCCAACTCAATGTCTTCAATGTTAAAACCCTGTTCTTTCGCCAACAACAAACATTGCTGAACTAAACCTGTCAGTTCAATCAATGATGACGGAATAAGGATTTTGCTCATTAGCCACTTACCTCGGCATGTGCTGCTGGGTGGTATAACTCAGAACCTGTATCTCTAAATTCTTGCGATTTCTGACGCATCCCCTCAAGAGGATCATCCAGCATTTTGATTGAGATAGCTTGGTCCGCAGCAACTTGCTCAGTATCTTTTGCGTACTCTCGTACCTCTTGCGAAATCTTCATAGAGCAGAACTTTGGTCCGCACATCGAACAGAAGTGAGCAACTTTTCCAGACTCTTGAGGCAAGGTTTCATCATGGAAAGCACGCGCGGTATCTGGGTCGAGCGACAAGTTAAATTGGTCTTCCCAGCGGAACTCGAAGCGAGCTTTAGAAAGCGCGTTATCACGAACTTGTGCACCAGGGTGTCCTTTCGCCAAATCCGCGGCGTGCGCAGCAAGCTTGTAAGTGATCATGCCTACTTTCACGTCTTCTTTGTTTGGTAAACCAAGATGCTCTTTAGGAGTGACGTAGCAAAGCATTGCACAGCCATACCAGCCAATCATGGCAGCGCCAATACCTGAAGTAATATGGTCGTAACCTGGAGCAACGTCTGTCGTCAATGGGCCAAGGGTATAGAAAGGAGCTTCATGGCAGTGCTCTAACTGTTCTTCCATGTTCTCTTTGATCATGTGCATTGGAACATGACCAGGACCTTCGATAATCACCTGTACGTCGTATTCCCACGCTATCTTGGTTAACTCACCAAGGGTACGAAGCTCTGCAAATTGCGCTTCATCGTTAGCATCAGCAACCGAGCCAGGACGCAGACCATCACCAAGAGATAGTGCGACATCGTACTTAGCACAGATTTCACAGATCTCTCGGAAGTGAGTATATAAGAAGCTTTCTTGGTGATGCGCTAAACACCATTTCGCGATGATAGAACCACCACGAGAGACGATGCCAGTAACGCGTTTTGCCGTCATCGGTACATAGCGCAGTAGTAAACCGGCATGGATGGTGAAGTAATCAACGCCCTGCTCTGCTTGCTCGATCAGAGTATCGCGCATCACTTCCCAGTTAAGGTTTTCCGCCACACCATTCACTTTCTCAAGCGCTTGATACATTGGTACGGTACCGATCGGAACTGGACTGTTACGTAGAATCCACTCGCGAGTTTCGTGAATATTACGTCCAGTAGAGAGATCCATAACGGTATCTCCACCCCAGCGCGTTGCCCACACTAGTTTCTCTACTTCTTCTTCAATCGAAGAAGTGACCGATGAGTTACCGATGTTGGCGTTCACTTTGACCAAAAAGTTACGTCCAATGATCATTGGTTCGGATTCTGGGTGGTTGATATTGGAAGGGATAATCGCGCGACCTTCGGCGACTTCTTTACGCACAAACTCTGCGGTAATGTCTTTTGGAAGATTCGCTCCAAAGCTTTGACCCGGATGCTGTTGATTCAGCACTTCATCGCGGTATTGAGCACGCCCCATATTTTCACGCAGGGCGATGTATTCCATTTCTGGGGTGATTATACCTTTGCGAGCATAGTGCAATTGGGTCACACAATGGCCATCTTTGGCACGTCGAATACGTGGTAGATTACCGTAACGAAGATCGTCTAGTGTTTCGTCTTCTAAGCGTTCTTTGGTGTACACCGAGCTTACTTCATCAAGTAGCTCAGTATCGGCACGCTCTTCAATCCACCCTTCTCTCAGCTTAGGTAAGCCGCTATAGAGGTCTATGGTGTGCTCTGGATCTGTGTATACACCCGAGGTATCGTAAACGCGTACTGGCTCATTAGGCTCGAAAATAGGCGCTTCTTTTGTGCCTCCAATAAGGCTATCAGCGAGTGATATTTCACGCATTGGCACACGAATATCTGGACGTGAGCCTTCTACGTAGACTTTGCTTGAATTGGGGTACGGTTGTACCGAGAGTGTATCAATGAACTGTTTTGCTTCCAGTCTCGCTTGTTTGCGACTCGACATAGCATTTTTCCTTGCTTTGTTATACTAGATAAAAAGTAATTGGATAAAAATGCTTGGCGGATAGATGCGACAAGAGGAGTCAAATTAAGGCTAGTTAAAGCTTACGATATTTGCCTGTAACAACATTCGACTTTTGATAGATCAACCAGAAAGAGCTCCGGTGTGAATATCTTCTCTTGTTCCCTTCGCAGATTCTAATCTGATCAGGTTCAACGGATCCCGAATTAACGGTCTCAGCCTTATGGCACTCCGACAAGTGATGTCAGTATATAAAAACGGCTTGGTGAAACCAAGCCGACCTGTTCAATTTTTAACTACTTTGCTAGCTGCGCATCAATAATTGAAAGCCTATCCACGCAGCTGAAATACTTAACACTACATTCAACAATACGTTCAACCCCATCTTAAAGAAAGCGCCCTGCTGCATAAGCAACACATTATCCATCGAGAAGGTGGAAAACGTCGTTAGTGCCCCTAAAAAACCCAAGCCAATCACTTGTCGCCAAGGTTCCGTTGCCAAAAGTTCATTATCGAAAGCTGCTATCAATAAGCCCATCATAAATGAGCCAACAACGTTAACGGTTAACGTACCATATGGAAAACCACGCCCCAATAAAATGACACAAAGTTCAGAAATTAAGTAACGAGAACATGCACCAAATGCACCACCCAATGCAATAAAACCCAAAACGGATAGTTGTCCCATAATTCCCCCAGAAAAGTTAATGGCGACATTGTAATCAAATTTACGGCAATAGTGATTATACAATCTTAGAATTCAGCAAAGTATAGCGCTTAAAACTTATCAAGATTTTAAAAGTTACAGGAGTCACTTTACTTCAATGTAACCCATCAAACCCGTCTTCATGTGTTCGATCACATGACAATGGTACATCCAACGTCCAGGGTTATCTGCAACAAATGCCGCTTTCGCACTGCCGTTTTTTCCAAGCAAGACCGTATCGGTATGGAACGGTTCGTCGAGTTTTTTTCCATCTAACTCAAGAACCGTAAATGTGTGTCCATGAAGGTGAATAGGATGATGATATTGGGTGACGTTCTTTAGGTTGAAGATATAGGTTTTTCCCATTTCCAATGTTGAAAGGGGCGCTGGAATATTATCTTTGCTCATTCCCTCCCAAGCCCGTTTGTTCATCAGCCAGAATTTAGGTATCGCTTTGCCCGATTTATCAGCAGGAGTGATCGCGCCCTCCCACTCAAACACATAATCGATTTGCTCTGCATTTTTCAAATCGAGAGCTGGCACAGGGTTGAGAGGTAATAAAGGCAGTTTCTGGTTGTTCGGCAGGTCAGACTCAACAACGTCAAACTCGCACAAAGGGAATGGGAAGCGTCCTTTCATTTGACGCACATAAACACGTTCTCCAACCTTCGGAGCAATCAATCCGATATCTAACCTCATTCCTGGACCAATTTTGTGCTGAGTGAGCTTATAAGGCGTTTTAACAGGATTACCATCTATAGCAATAACCCAAGCCTCTGCCCCTTCTATAGCGATCGGGTAAGTAATGGTGTTATCGACATTAGCAATTCTTAATCGCGTGGTAGCATTCTGCTTCAGCGTATAAACAGGTTCATGCACACCATTGACGCTACTCCACTCTCCGGGAGTCCCCATACGAGCGCTCAAGCGCGGTACCATAAGGTTCTTCCACTGACCTTGTTTGTCTAAATGCCAATGCTTTAGAACTATTTCCTGTTCTTCATCAAATAGAACAGGCTCAGCCTCTTCAACGATAATTAGCCCAACTAAGCCCATACCAAGTTGCTTAACGCTATTCATGTGGGGGTGATACCAAAACGTGCCTGCATCTGGCGGTGTAAATTCATAAACGAATGTTTCACCCGGCATGATAGGCGGATGGCTTAAGAAAGGTACACCATCCATTTCAATAGGGATTCTCAGACCATGCCAGTGAATTGTAGTTGGCTCTGAAAGCTTGTTGGTGAATCGGATAATAACTTTCTCACCTTGGCGACAGCGAATCGTAGGTGCTGGAATCGAACCATTAAACGCGAGTGCGTCTGTGTTAAACCCTGGGACCAATTCTGCAGTAGAAGGCTCTGCAGTGATATCGTATATATTTTGCCCCTTATTAGTACTCCGAGATAGAGAACATGCGGGTAGAACGGTAAGTGCGGAGATTGCTAAGGATGATTGAAGAAAGCGGCGACGAGATATATCCATACATAGTTACTCATTAATCCAGAACGGTTGAGTGTAACTAAATATAAATAGTGATTCCCCTTTATTATTAAAATTTCGGGCCACTGATCATTACAGCCAACAGTAGTTTCGTTCGTTCAGTAGATTAAATGCTGCCAAAGTACAGCAGAAAGCCATACTTACGGGATAAGAGTCGAAATAAGCTATAATAATGAGAAGAAACCAGATACAAAAAAGGCTCTGACCTAAGTCAGAGCCTGATATGTGGCAGGGGTGGAGAGATTCGAACTCCCAACACGCGGATTTGGAATCCGCTGCTCTGCCAATTGGAGCTACACCCCTATAGAATTTTCATATTCTAGATTTGACAAAACCTCGCATAAGCGAGGTTGTCGATATTAAGTGGCGGAGTGGACGGG
>NZ_JAHGAM010000043.1:0-51681 GCF_030248595.1 Vibrio sp. D417a
CCGTTAATGTAAGTCGCAAGCTCTTCGATATCGTCACCCGCTTTTGCGCTGATGTTGATTTCTTGCTCTTGGCCGTAGCTGTCCGTTAGGTTGATTTTTAGGTCGTTCTTACCTTCAGCAACGTTCCAGTCTTTACCTTTACCACTTTCAGCTTGGTAGCTCACACCGCCCATCATTTTGTTGTCTGAACGCATGTCTTTTAGCTCAAGCATCACTGCTTCACCGTTATCTGCACCGATTTGGAACGATTTCGCACCGTGTGTGCCGTTTAGTAGCTTGTTACCACCGAAAGAAGTGGTTTCTGCGATACGGTTTAGTTCGTCGTTTAGCGCGGTCACTTCTTCTTGAATCGCAACGCGCTCTGCTTTCGAGTTTGAACCGTTTGCTGATTGCAGAGACAAATCACGCATACGTTGAAGAATGTTAGTGGTCTCGTTCATTGCACCTTCAGCAGTTTGTGCAATTGAGATACCGTCGTTCGCGTTGCGAACCGCTACATCCAAACCACGGCTTTGTACGTTCAAACGGTTCGAGATTTGTAGACCCGCAGCGTCATCTTTTGCGCTGTTGATTTTAAAACCTGAAGACAAACGCTCCATAGAAGTTTGTTGAGCTGAGTTTGCGTTGTTTAGGTAACGCTGAGCGGTCATCGCTGATACGTTAGTGTTTACATTCACTGCCATGGTGATTTCTCCAATTGATTTTCCGGTGTAGCGGTTTCCGACGTCTCGGAAAACCAAGTAGTTCTCTCAAAGTTACCTCTATTAACGACACCAAATTCAGAAGCTTTAGAAAAAAGTTTAAAAAAATAACATTGCGAGATTTAGCTAATAAAATTGAAGAAAAAGTAAGAAAGAGTACTCAAGTTTCCACAAATCGAGCCGAGAGGGCCAAATTGTATAGAAAACCAGCAAAAGGAAACAATTAAAGGTTAGTTCGCAGACGATAGACGTGAAAATTAGAAAAGAAAAAGCCCCTTTTCCTTTGAGAGAACTGGGGCTAGGTTGGTCGCCAGAGCCTATGTGGAGATCAAGAGAAATGAACACATTTCCGGCATACCGAGTGCAACTTTACATTGAAAATGATTGGCAGGTGAGAGATGAGAGAGCCGCTCATTCTATTGTAAAGTTGCTTGCCAAAAGCCTGCATTCCCATCCACGTCTGAATGTATTGAGTACAGGCTAAGTAAACTACTGCAATAGTGACATTGCAGAGTTTGGCAACTGTTTCGCTTGAGCAAGAATCGATGTACCTGCTTGTTGCAAAATTTGTGCTTTGGTCATTTGCGTGGTTTCTTTCGCAAAATCTGTATCTTTAATTCGGCTGTTCGATGCGTCAACGTTTTCTTGGATATTCGCCAAGTTGTTGATGCTGTGACTCAAACGGTTTTGCTTCGCACCTAAGTCTGCACGTTGCGAGTCTACGTATTTCAGTGCCGAATCCAGCACAGAAATCGCGTTTTGAGAACCTTGTACCGTGGTCATATCAATATCTTGTACTGACGTTCTGATAGGTTCGTCACTCAGGCCAAGCTCAGATGCTAATCCACCAGAAATAGAAATCTCACCCTGAACGTTTGGATGCGCGACAAAAACTTGCAACTTGCCATCTTCACTTACAGACGCATTAATCATATCAGACTGACCATTAATGTAAGTGGCAAGCTCTTCGATGTCGTCGCCCGCTTTGGCATTAATGTTGATTTCTAGATCATCAACATTGCCGTCTTCGTCTTCACCCATACCTGGTAGCGTGATCTTCAAGTCAGATTTAGCTGGGTCAACACTCCAGTTTTTATCTTTACCGTTCTCAGATAAGAAGGTCACACCGCCCATGCGAGTATCGTCCGCACGAATGCTGGTGAGTCCCATGATCATGGCTTCACCTGAGCTCGCACCAATCTGGAATGCCGCTTCACCGAATGAGCCGTTCAATAGACGACGACCACCAAATGAAGTGGTTTCTGCAATACGGTTTAGCTCGTCAATCAATGCCATTGACTCTTCGTTGATCGCCTGACGCTCAGCTGGAGAGTTAGTACCGTTCGATGATTGAATCGCAAGGTCACGCATTCGTTGCATGACAGAGGTTGCCTCATTCATCGCACCTTCAGCGGTTTGTGCAATCGAGATACCATCGTTCGCGTTACGCATTGCGACATCTAGGCCACGAGACTGTGCAGTTAAGCGGTTAGAGATCTGTAGACCTGCCGCATCATCTTTTGCACTGTTAATCTTATGTCCTGAAGATAAGCGCTCCATCGACGTGTTTAATTCATCAGTCGCTTTGTTTAGGTAACGCTGCGCGGTCATCGCGGAGACGTTAGTACTAACTGTTACAGCCATTTTGCTCTCCTGTTGAGTTCGCAAGCTTTTGCGAAGCGGCCAGCTTTACTCTCATTTGGATAAGCACTGACCGTAAAAGTTACTTGCTAAATCTGCCTTAAACGCAGGGTTTAGAATCTCTAAATCTGTTCTGATATTTTCAATACAATTTGTGTGCCAACTTGCGTAAATTATTTAACTACTTTTAAAAGAATCAAATAAACAATAAGTTAGCTTTATCATTAAGCTATTTCCGGTTTGTCAGACTCATCTTAGCCCAAGGGTATTGAACGCTGCCCTGTTGCCGCCCGACTTGCCTCCCGCATCATTGCCGCTTTGGGTAAAATCGTGCCGCATGACATCTCAGACTCTCAGGTTACGTCGACTTATCGCGCTTAAGGCTTTGCACATAAGGCATCAAAATCAGACAATGCGTATGAGTGTCATACTAGATGTAGTTAAACAACGTTAGATCTTTGGTCTTACCGAATGCTTGTTGCGATGCCTGTAACGCTCGCGAGTTTTCACTGAACTCGATCACGGCTTTAGAGTAATCCAAGTCCTCAAAGTTGCTCTTCGCTTTTGCCAGAGACAAATTAAAGTCTTCATGATTTTGCTCTTGGATATCCAGCGTACTCAATCGAGCACCGGCATCTGTACGCGCTTTATTCAAATGGATAAAAGCAGCGTGGAATTCTTCTGTCATTTGGTGCAATTTAGCAGTCGCCGACGTATCCGAAACCGATTTGTCTGACCATGCCATTGCATCCTTGAAGGTATCGAAAATGCTGAACTCTGCCCGCTTTTCGATCTCAATGCTGTCACCAGGCGTAATTTGGCCTTTTACGTGCACTTTCAGGCCTTTGTATTCAATCCCTTTCTCTGGAGAAAACTCATCGGCATCCACTACTTTGCCGTTACGCTCTAATTGGTAACCAAATTTGCCGTTATTCATATCGACAAATGTCACGCGATACGCGGCATCATCCTTCGCGTCAACGTTAGTGGCTTTGTTTAGCAACAGCTCAGAGCCGTTTTGTAGATCGTAATTCGGCTGATAGTCGCCAAATGGGTTTGGTATCTCCATAAACAGCTTGCTGCCAGGATCGTTCATTGGCATCTCGAGCATGCTAGAGACTTTCATTTTGCGCTGATAATCGTCTCCAGCGTACTGAACACTACCGTCTTTATCGCGATAGAATGGTTGACTTTTTGGCTTAGTGCCCGCAAACACGTAGTTACCAGATTCATCTTGCGAGTTCACTAAGTTAAGGAAGTTGTTCGCAATCTCTTCTAACTCACGCTTCTTTGCTTGTCGGTCTTCAGCAGAAAAGGCACCGTTAATCATCTCCATCGTTAAGCGCTTCGACTCGTCGGCAAAATTCTCCGCATTGGCGATATTAACTTCGTGGTTTTCTAAACGATTACGCACCAACACTATCGAGCTAAGATATTGTTGTAGCTGTTCTTGTTGCTGACTAATGTTTTGGATGTAATGCGCAGCGAGGGGGTCGTCACTAGGTTTCAGTAACTTTTTCCCTGAAGCAAGTTGCTCTTGGTTGTGGTGAACCTTATTCTCTTGACGACGCAGATCATTTTGTACGGACTGATAGTTATGGAAACTAGAAATTCGGGTTAGCACTTATCTCTTCTCCTTACCTCAGTTGTAAAATGGTATTGAAGGTATCATTCGCCGCTTGCATCACACGTGATGAAGCCATGTACGCTTGTTGAAACTTCATCATGTTGGCCGCTTCTTCATCGAGGTTAACACCAGAAATAGAAGCAACGCGCTCTTGCGCCGCTTCATGCTCTAAACGAGCGACGGAGGCTAAACGGTTTGCTGTAGAAGACTTCAGTCCAACTTCGGTATTGAGGTTATGATAAACATCGATCAAGGTACTGGATTTTCCATCCATCATCTTGTCTGTTTGGATCTTCTGCATTTTTCTCAAGTTGCCGTTACCACCTTCAGAAGGCACCAAGTTTGCGGTGAATTTATCATTCATCAGAGCGCCTTCGCTCAACTCAAACACGGTTGCATCGCCGTTTTTATACAGCGGATGGCTTTTCGGCACTGATATTTCAATCATCGGGTTATCTTTATCTAACGGGTATGAGTATTTGTCCGATAGTAAATTACCCTTGTTATCCGTGATCTTTAACCACGGCTTATCATGCTTCTCGTCGGCTGGTTGTACGGTAACCTCAAACTCTTTAACATCCCCCGCCTCACGAATTTTAAACTTGGCGTTACCTTGGGCAAAAGTGGTTGAGGCTTCATAACTTTGTGCGGCAATAGCTTTTGCGTCATTGGTTTCCATCTTTATGATGGCTGCACCACTTCTCGTTGGGCGTAGCAATACGCGCTCACCGGCGGCAAGGCCTTCACCAATTTGCACTTTCATACCATCCAGAACAAACGACGAATCCGAACGGTCGATGTTCAACGACATTTGCTCACCTTTCGGTGTTGTCACGCTGTATTGGTCGCCATCATAACGCAGCGAATATTCACCACCTTTGATCGCGGAAATATCCTCGATGTAAACCGCAACATCAGCTTGAGAGTCAGGCGCAGCAAAAACTCGAGATTTTGCCACCAGCTCAGAGTTCACATCGGTAAATACGTCTTTACCTATCTTACCGTTGAGATCCAGACCTTGAGATTGCAGCTGATTAATTTTGTAGGAGAAGCCCGTTGCTAAACGGCCCATTTCATCTTGCAGTTGTGGGATGTGTTTGTCGCGCATTTCAAGTAAAGCGCCGATTTTTCCATCCATATCATCAGACTTGATCGCTTTAATGCCATTCCCTTCCACCATTGCTAATCGTCTTTGATGAACATCCGGATAGCCATCGATCATTTTGAGCTGGCTTGCTTCCGTGCCAGAAACAAGTGTGTGTCCATTGCCGATATGAACATTAAACCCTTCCGCATTTTTGCGTGGGGTTACGGTAACTTTGGTGTACTCTGACAGCTCAGTAACCAGCTTTTCATGCTGATCCATCAGGTCATTATGTGGGCCGGGGGTGCGCATCATCAGCCGATGAATATCGCGAATTTCCAACGCAAGTTGGTTAACGCGCTCAATGCCCATATCCAATTTTTTATTGGTGACATCAGATTGCAGTCGAACGGTTTCGTGGAAATCATTTAATGTATCAGAGAAGATTTTCGCCTTTTCCAATACCACTTTTCGTGCCCCTAAATCGTTCGGGGTATCTGCCATGGTTTTTACCGCATCGAACCACTCATTCAGGTTCTCGGGAATTTTCTTCGATGCCACGGAGCTCAACATGCTAGAGAGCATATCAAGATTGTCTTGGGTATCCGTTTTGTTGGCATTGTTGGTCGACGACAGGTTCAGTTCATTCACGGCAAACTGATCCCACGAGCGGCGAACATTTTCCACATGCACACCCATGCCGTAGGTAGAACCACCAAACATGCGCGGATCATTCGTGCCTTGGATAACAGACTGACGGCTATAACCCTCTGTATTAACATTAGAAATGTTATGACCAGTGGTGTTTAATTGTCTCTGAGCAGTAAGCACACTTTGAGTACCTACATTCAGAAGATCTGACGCCATACATGCCCCCGAAAACGAAATATAAATCGGCAAACCGATCACCTAGACACATTAAAAGCAAAAGATGTGCCAAGTGATAGAAAGGCGTAGATGTTCAGATAAAGTGAAGGCTTGCACTATGGCAAGCCTTCGAGAACGTCATAAATTTTCGCAGAGACATTACATACTTTCGATTTTATCCTTCACCTGCAGGACTTTATCTGCGTAGTTCGGATCGGTCGCGTAACCCGCACTGTGGATACCGCGAATAAACAACTCTGAATTCCCGCGTTTCTGCAATGCTGTCTCGTAACGTGGGTTGTCATTCAAAAATCGTACAAAGTCATTAAAGCTGTCTTCGTAACTTGAGTAGGAGCGAAATGCTGCCGTCTCTTTCACTGGCGTGTTATCGTGGAACTCTAAAGTTTGAGTCGTCACTTTGTCACCCTGCCAGCTTCGATCTGCTTTGATGTTAAATAAGTTGTTGCTGCTGCCACGCGCGTTCTTCACGACCTTTTGTCCCCACCCCGTTTCCAAAGCGGCTTGCGCAAGTAGCAGAGATGGCTCGACACCTAAGGCTTTCGCAGCTTTCTCCGCGTATGGCTTCATCGAGTTAACAAAGGATTCTGGTGAATCGAATCGAGTGGGTTCATTGCTTGGTCGAGATAGCTGACCAGACTCAATCAAGCGCTGTTCAATCTCGCGCGCTTTTTTCGGGTCAACACGACGATATTCCGCAGCATTGTTTGCCGCATCACGCATAGCCGTTTCTTTTTTGTCATTCCCTTGCCCAGCCGTTAATTGCTTAACAATCATATCGGCCAGTCCCATTGAACCAGACGAACTCAATTCGCTCGCCATCTGTTCATCCAACATTTGTCGGTAGAACTTCTCGTTTTGGCTGTTCATCATGTTGGACTCAAAGCCCTCATTGGCTTCACGCATGGATTTCAACATCATGGAGGTGAAGATCGATTCGAACTGACGAGCAGCCGCATGCAATGCTTCTTGCTCGCCATCTTTTCCCTCTTTCACTGCTTTTTGACGCAAGGTATCCAGCGAACTGATGTCATGAATAAAACCAATGTCGTTAGGATTGTTCATTATACCTACCTCCTAACCATTAAATGATGATCAACTGGCCTTCAATGGCACCAGCTTGCTTCAATGCTTGTAAAATTGCCATCAAGTCCGAAGGCGCAGCCCCGACTTGGTTCACGGCACGGACCAAATCATCCAACGTTAAGCCTGGTTCGAACTTAAACATTTTGCCTTGCTCTTCGCTGACTTCGATATCCGAGTCTGGTACGACTACGGTTTGCCCACCAGAAAAGCCGTTAGGTTGGCTAACATTCAGGTTTTCTTTGATCGCAACCGTCATGCCGCCGTGCGTTACTGCTGCTGGTTTAAGACGCACATGCTTACCAACTACGATGGTTCCCGTGCGAGAGTTAACGATGATTTTGGCTGCACCATCTGCTGGGTCGAACTCTAGGTTTTCGATTGCCGATAAGAACGCAACACGCTGGCTGACGTCACGAGGAGCACGCACGCGCACTGATGTCGCGTCAACAGCGCTCGCCATTTGTGGGCCAAGGAAGTTGTTTACAGCATCCGCCATACGTTGAGCCGTTGTGAAGTCTGACTCAAGCAAGTTGAACGTGATGTAATCACCACGACCAAATGGGTTTGGAATTTCTCGCTCTACTGTCGCACCACTAGAGATAAGACCAACGGTTGGATTGTTACCTACGATTTTAGAACCGTCAGCGCCTTCAGCACTGAAGCCGCTCACCACTAAGTTACCTTGAGCAACCGCGTAAACTTGACCGTCGAGACCTTTGAGGAACGTTTGTAGTAGCGTACCACCACGCAAACTTTTAGCACTTCCGATGGAAGAGACAGTCACGTCCACTTGCTGACCCGGTTTAGAGAAAGGCGGCAATTCTGCCGTAACCATGACTGCGGCAACGTTTTTAATTTTTGGCTTTGTGCCCGGCGGCATCTGAATGCCGAAGTTTTGCAGCATGGCGGCGAAACTTTGCTCTGTAAACGGGTTCGCTTCACCCGTACCAGGTAAGCCTGAAACCAAACCATAACCCACGAGTTGGTTGCTTCGTACACCTGCCACTTGCGCGACGTCTTTGATACGTGCGGCTTGGGCTACGGTAGAAAACAGAGCAACGCTCATCAGTACTAAAAGGAGTTTTTTCATGCTTACTTATCTCTTGCAGTCAAATTGCCGTCAGCACGGCGTGTTATAGCGCTACATTAAAGAATCGTGCCAAGAAGCCTGGCTCTTGCATATCTTGTTGCAAACCAGTGCCAGAGTACTGAATTCTTGCGTTAGAAACGCGATTTGATGCAATGGTGTTGTCGAAATTAATATCATCCGGACGAATAGTGCCACTTAAACGTATGTACTCATCACCCGTATTTAGCGTCATCCACTTCTCACCGCGGATCACGAGGTTGCCGTTTGCCAGTACTTCGATCACCTCAACAGTGATGTAACCACTGATGCTGTTGCTCTGCTTTGCAGAAGAGTCACCTGCAAATGAGTTGGAGTTGTTTAAGTCATAAGAGAAATTATATTTTCCGCCAATTTTCAGCTCTTCTCCGCCCACTTGAAGCGGGTCCATTTGCGCTTCATTGGTTTTCGATAAATCGGCATTTGCGCTTTTCGTCGCACTGGTTGTCTCATCCAGTGTTACGGTAATAATGTCGCCAATACCACGTGGTTTAGAATCGTCGTATAGATCGGTAATGTGCTCGGCGCTAAACAACGAACCTGTTGCAGCAGCGTAATGCTCAGGCTTGTTTTTCGGATGAATTGGAGCCCAAGCAGGATCGCCAGCAACCGGATCGCTTCTACCACGTAAAGTATCTACAATACCGCTGCTCTCTTCTTTCGATTTATCGCCTTCTACTGCGTCGACCACAGTGGTTGCTTGTGTCACTTCATCCGTTTCAATCGGTTCCAACATGGCACAGCCCGACATCGTAGCAATCAAAGCGAGTAGGCAAATACGTTTCATCGTGAGCTCCTCAAATCTTGCTCTTAATCGTTACAATTGCTGGTTAACGAAGCTCATCATTTTATCGACTGACGAGATCACTTTTGAGTTCATTTCGTAAACGCGCTGGGCTTCGATCATGTTGACCAACTCTTCCGTTACATTCACGTTGGACGCTTCCAGCATGGATTGACGAATTTCACCCAAACCGTCCAAACCAGGAACACCCTCTTGTGGATCGCCACTGGCACCCGTTGGTAAGTAAAGGTTCTGACCAATTGGCTCTAGGCCACCCGGGTTAACAAAATCTGTAATGGTTAGCTGACCAACGACTTGGTTGTCTTGCTGACCTCGGACGCGAACCGACACTTCACCATCCGTACCGACAGTAATAGAAATTGCATCTTCTGGAATCACAATTTCAGGCTCTACAGGGTAGCCAGAACCCGACGTGACTAACGTGCCTTCACCATTGAGCGTGAACTGACCGTTACGGGTATAACCGATGTTGCCGTCCGGCAATGTCACTTGGAAAAAACCGTCGCCTTCCACCATCATGTCCAGTGCGTTGGTCGTTGTCTGTGCATTGCCGTGCGTGTGCACTTTTTGCGTCGCAACCACTTTAGAACCCGCACCTAGCATCAAGCCACTTGGCAGTTCCGTGTTCTGAGATGACTGGCCGCCAGGCTGGTTGATGTTCTGATAGAACAGATCTTCGAATACTGCACGGCTCTTTTTGTAGCCGACAGTAGAGGCGTTCGCCAAGTTGTTCGAAATCGTGGCAATGTTGGTTTGTTGGGCGTCTAGACCTGTTTTACTTACCCATAGTGCTGGATGCATAGTGAACCTCTAACTCTGTTAACTCATACGAAGCAGTGAATCTGAAGATTTATCCATTTCTTCAGCTGTGCTCATCATCTTGACTTGCATTTCAAACTGACGTTGTAAGTCAATCAATGCGGTCATTTCACCTACGGCATTCACGTTACTGCCTTCTATCGCTCCCGTCTGGAGACTAACAGTCGCGTCTGCTTCGTAAGGTTGGTTTGGAGTTTTATGGCGAAATAAGCCATTGGTGTCTTTAAACAAGCTTTGATCATTAGGCTTAACAAGCTTAATGCGATCAACCGCTTGGAATTCTTCTGCCGGGGCACCTTGAGGAAGTACAGAGATGGTGCCATCCCGACCGATTTCAATTTTGGAGAGAGGAATAGGCAAAGTAATCGGCGCGTCGTTTTCACCCAGCACCAAATGACCACTTGCGTTGGTAAGCATGCCATTTTGATCGACTTTTAGGTTGCCGTTACGGGTCAACCCTTCTTTCCCTGTATGATCGAGTACCGATATCCAACCGCTGCCTTCAATCGTCACATCCAGATCACGCCCTGTTGTAATCACGCTACCTTGAGCAAAGTTATGCCCTGGACGCTCTGTCATGCTGAACACACGTGAAGGATGGCCTTCACCATAAGCCTGCATTGAGCGAGCCTGTGCTAAATCAGCCCGAAATCCGGTCGTGCTTACGTTAGCCAAGTTATTAGCGCGCAATTGTAGTGCCTGCATATTTTGCTTGGCGCCACTCATTGCGAGAAACAGTGCGCGATCCATAAATTACTCCAAAAAATCTCTCTGTACACGGAGTAAAAAGCAATAGTTATGCCAAAATAAAAATAGACTTACTAATCAATATCTTGAATTAATAACAAACTATTAAAAGAGGTCAATAGAGGCAGAAAACTGTAACGAGAGGCAAGGTTTTGATCCATACGGCGGCAACAGCGGCAAATCGTAGATCAAAGCATGCTTAGCCTGAGTGAGGTGTATTCAGGCTAAGCATCAGATGAATGTCATGATGAAAATGAACAAAGCGGTAATTACTAAGAAGCAATCACACGCCATTGCTTACTCAAGCAGAGTATCGAATGACCCAGCTAGTGCTCTAACGGATCTGTAAGATATTCTGTTGTAGTTGGTTGTGTACTTCTAGCGAACGTGAGTTTGCTTGGAAGTTACGCTGAGCAGAGATCAGGTCCACCAACTCCTGCGTCATATCAATGTTTGACTGTTCCAGCATACCGTTATTGATGGTGCCGAAAGAGCCTTTATTTGATTCACCCCAGATCTTGTCACCAGAGAACTGCGTTGAATCCCATTGAGTGCCGCCTTTCTTATCCAGACCTTGCTCGTTTGGAACACGTACGAGAGCAACACGACCCAATGTAACGTTTTCACCGTTTGAGTAAGTCCCCAATACGCTGCCGTTTTCATCGAAGTCAACTTTGGTTAGGAAGCCCGTTGTTGCACCGTCTTCGTCAAACTTAGTCAGTTCGAACGGAGCCGCAAACTGTGTTGCTGAGCCTAAGCCGAAGTTAAGCGTCTGCGCAGGATCAGCACCATTCATATCGACTGGTGTCGTGTTCGTCGCCGGATCGCCCAGAGCCACAGAAGTGATTGGCTGACCATTGTTCAAGCTCGCCAACGTACCATCGTTGTTGAACTTCATGGTATGCCCCACATGACCTGTTGGCGTTTGCGCATCACCAGCCGCAACATTTAAAGGCTTTTCACCTTCTTTATCTGTCACGGTGTAGTAAGTGTTCCATGTATTTGGCTGAGTCTGATCTTTCAAGTAATACGTCGTTAGCTTGTAAGACTGACCCATCGAGTCATAAATTGTCGAAGAGGTTGAACGGTTGTATGTATCTGGGTCTGAAAAATCAAACTGCGTTGGATCTTTCAAATCGCCGTTCGCTGGCAAGTTCACACCCACTTCAATGTTTGCTGTTTGTTTTGGCTTACCAAATTCAGCAGGAATATTGATGGGTTGTGGCTCGTATGAAGAAACCTCACCAGAGCTTGGGTCCACTTGGTAACCTAATAAGAACTCGTCGTTCGCGGTCACCATGTAGTTTTCTTTATTTAAGTGAAATGCACCATTACGTGTCAGTTCATTCTGTTGTGGAGTTAGACGCTCTTTCGCTACAGCGAAAAAACCTGTCCCCGAAACACGCAAATCCATTGGGTTGTTGGTGTAAATGCTAGAGCCTTCATGGAACTGCTGTGCCACTTGGCTTGCTTGCGCACCACCACCCGGTGTGGTTTTTGCGTTAGTAAATAAAGAGTTAGAGTAGACATCAGCAAACTCAGCACGGGACTCTTTAAAGCCGTAAGTGTTGGCGTTCGCAATGTTGTTACTGGTGGTATTCAAATCCAGTTGGGCGGCGGACAAACCGCTTAAAGATACATATGACATTCCAAAATCTCCTAATCTAGCGAGCTATGACTACGCTTTGCCGACTTCCAATACTTCTGCAAGTCGAACTGGCGATTCAAAACCAGCCAGATTGAGTAATACGTTTCCGTCACCTTTGCCAAGCAATACGCTGTTTACGTTGGCGTATGTCGATACTGGGAACTCTTGCGACTCCCCTTCAACTAAGCCAGACGCTTTCACTTTGTATTTGCCAGCTGGCAGTGGATTTCCGCTTTCATCTTTACCGTCCCAAAGCACACGCGTGTCGCCGGCTGGTTTCGCCCCTACCTCAAAGGTACGAACCAGTTGGCCAGCTTCATCCTCTACACGAACAAACAGATTATCGATAGATTGTGAAAGCTTAACCATTGCCGCCATTGGTGCGTCGTCCTGCTTCACACCTGCTGCTCCTGGGACCAATACGTCACGCCCTACCAAAGAGGAAGCTTGTAACGCTTGATTTGATGTCATTGACGAATTCAAACTCTCAAACTGAGTGTTCATCTTGCCAATGCCATCAACGGTCGCAAATGAAGCCATTTGCGCAATCATCTGGTCATTACTTACCGGCTTAAAAGGGTCTTGCTGAGACAGTTGCTTCGTGAGCAATGATAAGAAGTCTTCCTGTTTTAGGTCCTGCTTACCCGTGCTCTCTTCCGCTTTCTTGTTACTCTCTTGTAGACTTTTAAGCTGGTCGATATAGGACAAGCCGCTTTGACCAACGTTGTTAATTCCGGCCATACGCTACCCCCTTATCCTTATTGACCCATCTGCAGCGTACGCAGCAGCATTTGTTTACTAGAATCAGCGACCTGTACATTAGTTTGGTATGCACGAGAAGCTGAAATCATGTTTGCCATTTCTTCCATTACATTGACGTTAGGCTTGTAAATGTAGCCTTCTTCGTTTGCAAGGGGATGGTCTGGGTTGTACTCCGCACTCAGCGGTTTATCACTTTCTACAATACCCATCACTTTCACTGGCACCGTATCACCGCCACGCATGGCGTTACTTAACTCTGCACCAAACACTGCATGACGCGCTTTGTAAGTGTCTTTCGCAGAGCTGCTGACACTGTCGGCGTTCGCCAAGTTGCTTGAGGTAGTATTCAGACGAACGGATTCAGCGCTCATTGCGGAACCTGTCACATTGAAAACGTTAAATAAGCTCATCTAAATTATTCCCCTTTGATTGCTTTGGTTAAGTTCTTGAATTTGCTGCCTAGAAAGTCGAGTGATGCTTGGTGTCTGATTTGGTTTTGCATAAACAAGTTACGCTCTAAATCCAAGTCTACCGTGTTGCCATCTCCCGTATCTGGTTGCGTAGGAAGACGATATAACTTGTCCCCAACCAACGTCGTAGTGGCAGGAATATGCCGACCATCTGTGCGACTAAGACCAATGCTTGCCCCAGATGTTGCCGCTTGCAATTCCTTCGCAAAGTCTAAACCTCTTGCTTTGTAACCAGGCGTGTTTGCTTGTGCGATATTGGTGGAAATCACCTCTGCATTGCGCTCACGTACGCCCACCGTGTGCTGGTGGATGCCTAGTGCATTGTCAAAAGATATAGCCATGTTTGCCTCTACAATTAAGAACTGACCGTGATTGATAACCAAAAAGCAATTAGCATGCCAAAACCTAAAGCATTACACCAACCTAGTGGTTACCGTGAATTGAAATAGCAATAAGTGAGCCAAAGTAACTGGAATGTCATGTCGTATCACTTTGTTCACTTAATAAAGATACACCGTGTTGAGGGCACAAGGCAAAAACGCGCTTCAACTAATTGAGTGATACATGAAACGCTCGGCGCAGAAAGGTAACAAACAAAAAAGCCTGACACGAAGTCAGGCTTTTCTATCAATGAAGAGATACCGCTATTTAAGCTTGTAAATGATGCCCGGATTACAGCGCACCATTTCAAATTTATCAGTCAGACCAGTTAGCGACTCTGATGCCCCTAACAGCAAGTAACCACCAGGGTTTAAACTGCTCGCCATTTGGTTAAGCACTTTAGATTTCATTTCTGGAGAAAAGTAAATCAATACGTTACGACAGAAAATGATGTCGAACTTACCCATCAGTGCGTAACTGTCCATCAGGTTTTGTGGACGAAAGTTCACCAAACGCTTGACGTTATCTTTGACTTTCATGCGACCACCGTCCGCATTTTCAAAGAAGGTGCGACGACGTTCTGGTGAAAGCCCGCGACCCAAAGCCAAGTTGTCGTACACCCCTGCACGACACATCTCGAGCATACTTGCCGAAATATCTGTGGCTGTAATGGACACGTTTGGTAACAAGCCCGGCTTGCGCTGTTGCGTTTCCAGGATCGTCATTGCAATAGAATACGGTTCTTGGCCCGATGAACTGGCAGCAGACCAGATCTTAATTGGGCGCTTACTTGCCGCTACTTCTGGCAATAATTTGTCAGCTAAAACCGTGAACGGATAAGTATCTCGAAACCACAAGGTTTCGTTAGTCGTCATCGCATCCACAGCGGCGACTCGTAATTCTCGATTACGCCCTGTAACAACATCACGTAGCAAATCTGATAACGATGCGAGCTTAAACTTCGTCACTAAAGGACTCAGTCGGCTACGCACGAGGTATTGCTTGCTATCACCTAACACGATGCCACATTGCGATTCTAGAAAACGGCTAAAGTCACGATACTCTTGATCACTGATTGTAATAGCAGTCATTAATGTCTCTTTTATTGTGTTAATGCAGATTTAACCGCGTTACCCAACTCATCTGGGTTAAATTTCGCAATGAAGGTGTTGGCACCTACACGCTCAACCATAGCTTGGTTGAATACACCACTTAATGAAGAATGGAGGATAACATAAAGGTCTTTCAAATCGGCATGTCTGCGAATTTCAGCCGTTAAGGTATAGCCGTCCATTTCTGGCATTTCAATATCGGAAATAACCAACGAAATTTGATCGTAGATATTGCCTTCTTGAGCCATTTCAATCAACTTATTGTACGCTTCTTTGCCGTCTTTGACAGATACGACCTCAAAACCGATGGATGTAATCGCACGCTCTACCTGTTTACGCGCGACCGTCGAGTCATCAGCAATCAGTATGCGGCGTACAATAGGCTTTTCTTGCTCTGCTTGTGCGATTTCTTCGCCAATAGCGGAATCCATCGTTTCATCAACTGGCGCAATTTCTGCCAGGATTTTTTCAACGTCAAGGATTTCAACCAGCTCATTGTCAATGTTTGTCACGGCAGTCAAATAGTGCGCTTTACCTGCGCCGTCTGGCGGTGGCAAAATCGCTTCCCAATGCATATTGATAATACGCTCAACCGATGATACCAAAAATGCTTGGATCGTACGGTTAAATTCTGCAATAACAACAAAACATTTATCTAAATCAGTGGTTGGGCGGCCACCAATTGCCAGGCTCAAATCAATAACGGACACGGTATGGCCGCGGATATGAGCGATACCTTTAACCAGAGGGTGTAGATTTGGCATTGAAGTCAGCTTAGGGCACTGTAGTACTTCTTTCACTTTGAATACGTTAATGCCGTAGCGCTGTCGGCCCATCAGTCGAAAGGTCAATAATTCCAATCGGTTCTGACCGACGAGTTGCGTACGCTGATTCACCGAGTCAAGAATCCCCGTCATATGCTCATCTCCATCTCAAACTTTTTGTTTTTAAATGATACTCTACCACTGGCAAGCACGATACCAGGGAGACAGTATGGCGTATTTCACTTTCACTTCGACACCATTGACTATGACAATATGTAGAGCGCTAATTACAAAGTACGCTAAGTCTATCGGCATTTTGCTCAGTATGTTTAGCTTTTTTGTTCATTCAGCTTCAGATAATCAGATCGAGCAAATAAAAACAGCAGCAGAACAACATATTCTTGCTACGGTTGATCAGCCTGATGGTGGCGAGCTATCTGTTAATGCGGCAGAGATCGACTCGAGAATAAAAGCAACGGATTGCCCTATTCCGTTAGATACATCTGCCTCTTCCACCAGCAGCACGAGAAGTAACATCAATGTGTTAGTGGAATGCCAACCGGATGACTGGAAAGTCTATGTCCCTGTGAGGATCTCGGTATCAGTACCAATGATCGTCGCGACACGAACACTAGGGAGAGGAGAAATCGTCAGCGCATCGGATGTTACCACTTCCATGATCGAGCTACAGCGCTTTCGTAAAGATGGGTTTTCTAGCTACGATCAAGTGGTTGGGGCAAAGCTAAAGCGTAATGTTCGCTTAGGCGATGTCGTAGAGAGAAATGATGTTTGTGTGGTATGCCGAAATGAAAAGGTCATTATCAAAGCGGTGAATTCTGGCATGACGATCACAACGCAAGGCACAGCATTGCAGGATGGTTCAGCTGGCGATCAAGTAAGAGTGAAAAATGATAAGTCACAACGTATAATAGAAGGCATAGTGACTGACATTGCGGAAATCACTGTTAATTTTTAATACCCACTGGTAGCGTGTTTAAACTGATCAATAAAAATGCAAAAAATGACTAAAGTTATTTTTGCGCTGGTCGATAGTCTGGATACCAGTATTACGATACAAGGCAAAGGTTAAACATGGCAGGTATAGATAATATACGTTCAGGGCAAATGATGACGACAACAAGTCGCGCACCTGCACGTAACGATTCCAATGCTACCAGCACGACAGAATCAAAAAAGGCGCCAGCGCAACAAGACGCAGTATCACTCAGCCAGCAAAGTAAAGCCGTCAGTAAACTCCAGAAGGATATGGCAGCTTCTCCGGCATATGACAGCGCCAAAGTTGCAGCAATCAAAGAAGCTATCACAAACGGTTCATACAAAGTCGATCCTGAAAAATTGGCTGACAACATGATTAAGTTTGAAAACGAATTGCAAGGCAAAAGCTAACTGACTTAGGCCGAAGGTAAGTATTTTATGGCAGCATTAGTCGATCTCGTTAATTTCCAGCTAGAAAATGCTAAGGCACTTTCCGCTGTTTTACGCCAAGAAACACAAGCAATCACGGCGCGTGTCTCTACCGAGATTGAGAACATTGCCAAACAGAAGATGACGCTCATTGATCAGCTCAGAACAACTGATCAGCGAATCGCCTCTCACCCGCACGTCAATCAACTTACTGAAGATGAGCACCTAAGTCAGGTTGTTGCTCAAATCCAATCGATCGTCCTCGACTGTCAACAAGTTAACCAAGTAAATGGCGAATCGCTTAGTCGCGCACAGCTGAGCTTCAATAAACTCAACAACATGCTTCAGCGAACTCATGGCAAAGTTGGCATGACCTACAATGCGGGCGGAAAAACCCACACCATCTCGACGCTTGGCACCAATATAAAAGCTTAAACGTCACTCCTACCCTCAATTCCCGCGCTCACGTAGATATAAAAAAAGCGACTCATTGTTACCAATCAGCCGCTCAAAAAGATTATCTGTCTAGTGAAATGGTTTAAAACAAGGTTTGCTGACGCTTCTCAGGTACCTGCTGAACTTCTCCATAATCACGTAGCTTATCCATCTTACGGATATCCAGACGCAGCTCAGTCACATAACTGTCTTCAACAAGATAACTACGCACAACTTCTGCACCACGAATTACACCATCGACGGCACCAGTGGTGCTTTCAATACCCAAACGCTGGTCTTGCAGCTCTGCACGTCCACTAACACGCATGCCATAAACTTGCTCTGCTAGCTCACGATAAGCATCAATTTTTGATGCGCGCATTGCTCGTACACGCTTTTCTTCTACTGTGCGGCCTGTTTGCTCACTGACGCTGGCGTAACCCACCGCCACTAAGATTTCATCTTGACGCATCTGTTGTAATGGCTGACACCCAACCAATATCAGTGTGGCAACAATAAATAATAACTTCTTCATGCTTCTATCCTATGGACGGAGAATCACAGTGTACGGCTGACGAATGGTAGGGTCAGAACGAATCAACACACCATCTTGTGTGCGGATGCTATTTAACGTATCTAAGTCACGCCCAATACGGTCAGCCGGAAGGAAACCTTGCGCTGTCGCTACAACTACACGGCTTTGCATGCCAACCACGCGTGCATTGACAAGCACTCCGCCCTCTTGGCGCAGCATTGTTCCGGTCAGTACATACTGAATTTGCTGCTCTTGAGCTAAATCTTGCCAATCACGACTTAAAGCAAAATCGCCCTGCTGCGTCACTTGAATAGAGCCCGTAGTTTTGAAATCAACCACTTTAAACCCTCGGCGCTGAAACTGATGGATAAAACCTTCAGAGACCGAGTTACCTAACCAGTTTGTTGCATCCATATTTTGTAGATCAACAAACGAGGTAATCGCAATCGGTGTCCGCGCTGATACTGCCACATTAGAAACCATCAGGTCTTCTGTCATGCTCTCAATGAAAAAGTCCATCGTATGACGCGGACTATCCATCAGCATGAACTGGCTTCCCGAGTAAGGTTCTTTACCATTGTAAATCGGTGAGTACGCGCACGATGTCAGAAGCGTCATCATCGATGCGGCGACAAGCCACTTTTTCATGGTTTGATTCTCCAGATAATCTTAGGTGATACCGTTCTTTATTAATTCCTTTCCAAGAAAGTGAATATTGGAACAGTCTTTGCTTTTCTTTGTTTGCCTAACGAAGAAAAACCCACCAAACTTCACTGAATTTGTTAAAGCAATATTTATACCCGAACGGTTGTAACCAATGAAAAAAATATTAAACAGTCTGTTTTCAATCACTTTAGTGATGCTTGTGCCTTTTAAGGTAATGGCATCTTGGTATGAAGTCACAGGCGTTGCCACCATCGTTTCTTCAGAAGAGACGGCAAGGCTCCATGCGTTGGAAGACGCGCTGTTCAAAGCCGTCAATTTTTCGGGCGCAGATATTGGCAGTATTAGCAACTTGATGCCGCTATTAGAAGAAAGCCGCAACGAATACCAGTTTACCAATCATGAAGTCCGTTACATTTTGGTCGAGTCTGAACGCAAACGTCGCGGTAAAGTCGAGGTAAAAATCCGCGTTGATATTTATCCATCGGCAACGGGTTGCCACACCGATCAATACAAAAAGACAATGCTGGTCGGCAATATTGAGGTCGCATCACCACAACAAGCAGTGATGGGACAAATTTATCAAGTTGGTGACGATTTTAGCCACGTAGTGAACCGTCAACTTGATCAAACCTCACGCAGCTTTGTGTCTGTTGGTACAACGGACTACTCAATAAGCAGCAACTATCCTGCTCGCACTCAAATGATCGCACAAGACAATGGCGCACAATACATCATTGGAGGGGTCATAACCGATCTCACTGCAACGGTCGAATCTCAACTATTGCAAGATGACATCATCAATCGTCAGTTTGCGTTAGAAATGAAAGTATTTGATGGTAAAACTGGCCATGAAATCTTCAACAAAGCCTACCGTGAGGTCGCGCGTTGGCCATTTGCTAAGACGAGTCAAGTGGACACTCGTAGTGCACGTTTTTGGGCATCGACCTATGGCGAGATGATGCTTCGCGTTAGTCGCAATATTATGTTGGATCTGGAGTCGGAGCTGTCTTGCAAAATTACATTGCCAGAGGTTGTGGCAGTCTTCGGTAATACCGTAACGATGGATCTCGGCCGTATGCACGGCGTAAAAGAGGGAGACAAATTGCAGCTTTGGCACACCGCGTCGTTTATCGACCAAAATGGATTGCCAAGAAACAAAGTCTCGCAAAGCGAAATTACATTAACGGTATCACGCATATACGAACACGAAGCGGAACTGACGATTGATCAGCCAAATTTAGCATCTAGCGTTCAAATTGGCGACGTAATGAACAAGATCCTATAAAAGCAAACATTAAGTCTTGAGATATGCTCACTTTTGAATATCATAGGCAGCGCATCTTATTTGATTATACCAATGACCGTAGCGAATCGTTCAACGTGATGCTGATACAGATCTGGTAGATTGCTAGATTTGAACTCAGTAAAACAGTGCAATGAACTGCAACTATTGGTATTACGCCCCCATGGCACAGCTGGATAGCGCAGTCCCCTCCTAAGGGACAGGTCGTAGGTTCGAATCCTACTGGGGGCGCCATATCATAGCCTTAGCTCCCACTTGAGCTAAGGCTTTTTTGTATCTTCAATTTCAAGCCTCGCACTGCTCCCCCTAGTACACCGTGTTAGATAATCTTCCCAGTAATCAATATGATCGGATCGGGTGTTTCGGTTACGGGATAAACCCTTCTACTGATCTGACTTCTTCCCCTTGAAATCATTTCAACAAGCCCTATTTACAGTTTTGTATTTTATTACTTTAATTATCTATGAGTTTTGCTTACCCTTTTAGCTATTAATAAAATTATTAGTTAGCACTATGTCTAAAAGCAATTTAATAACTAACACTGGACACCGCTTTATTTCTAAAGGCAAGACAGCCTTTAAGATACATATCCATACCCCCGAGGATACGGTACTACACCGCTCGGTAGGATTTGTTCGTATTGGAGAAAAGAAAGGCTTACAAAAAGCCATTAAGCTGAGAAACGAGTTAGGCCGGCAAATGTGGGGCAAATTCTGGCGACGTCTTTTGAAAGACCCTTACCTAATGACTAGGCTTCCACATAGCGTTGAGCCTAAAATCGTTCACAAGCCTAACCCTACTCTTGAAAACCCTGACAACCGAGATACGTGTTACATCGCCAAGTGGCGAGAGTTCAATGATGACGGTGAGTATAAATATAAAACGGTGGTTCGCTCTATTAGTAAGTACGGCAAACTTGCCGCCTACATGCAAACCAAAAAAGCGTTGTTAGAAGCACATAAAGATAACTTGGAGATCCTGACATTTATGGGGCGTTTAAACAGCATTGATCTTAAGTAATACCTGGCCACTTTGAACATTTCAGTCAGTTTTTAAAGAGAAATAAAAAGCCCCAAAGAGCGAACTCTTTGGGGCTTTCAGCTTCAGTCTTCTATACTACGGTCGAATAGGAGCTTATTGCTGAACTTGGTATTCAAATTCTGGAACAACGACTTCTACGCGACGGTTTTGTTGACGACCTTCACGAGTGTCGTTTGAAGCGATTGGGTTGTTTTCACCTTCGCCACGAGCTTGGATACGTGATGAATCAATACCTTTTTCAACCAGTGCGTTAGCAACAGACTCAGCACGTTTTTCAGAAACTTTTAGGTTGTAAGCTGCTGGACCAGACGTATCTGTGTAACCTACAACTTCAACGTTCGCTTGTGGGTGCTCGTTTAGGAAAGCAACTAGGTTATCAAGTTTTGCAGCGCTCTCTGGTTTTAGAGTTGTGCTGTTTAGATCGAAGCTACCTGTACCAATTGTTTGAGTTTCGAATGTTTTCGTAACTACAACTGGCTCTTCTACCACTTCTTCTACAACCACTTCTTCAACAACAACTGGCTCTTCTACGATTACTGGCTCATCGTTGCCGCCGAATTTGAAAGAAACACCTAGTGTTGCAGTGTTACCTGTCGCACGAGTTACATCGTTGCTGATGTCAGTCAGTGTTTGGTATTCCGCACGAGCTGTTACGTTTTGGCTTAGGTTGAATTCAAGACCAGCTGCGCCTAGGTAAGAGTAATCATCTTTGCCATCAAACATTACGTAAGCGCCACCCACTTTACCGTAAAGTGCGATGTCTTCAGTGATTGGTAGGCTAAATTTAGGAGCAAGAGTGATTGCTTCTACGTGGCCACCGAAAGAAGTTTGGTTAAAATCACCGATGTTGTCGAAACCCGCTTCTACTGCGAAGTATTTATTCATTTCGTAACCAACAAAAGCGCCAAGAGTAGAATCGTCTTTGTCACAAGCCTGGCCCGCTACACACGCGTCTTCCATCCATGACTTACCCATCTTACCACCAACGTATACTTCTGCTTGTGCTGCTGAAGCCATAAGTAGAGACGCTGAAATTACCGCTGCTAATTTTTTCATTATTGATTCCTCTAAAGAAGTTCTTTTGTTAGATGCCGAAATGCGCCGTCTGACTGACGTTGTATTTCAATTCTTTTTATTCATTCCTTGAGTGAGATACTTAGTCAGCTTCTTTTTATGCACATGCATTTTTTTTATGGAAGCAACTTACGTACATTTCCTGTTCAGTGATACATATCGCCATCTCGGTATCGCTGACGGGATGAACTATAACGCTAAGAAATCGCGAGAAAAATCCCAATTCTGTCAATTTATTGTCATCAAAAATCTCGACAACATGTGATCTTAAGCAAAAAAATCCCCACGCAATCACCACGCAAACGTTTGCTTTAATTTTTGGAACAACATAGCTAAAGCAAAGGTTTTTCTTAAAAATGAGACAAACAAAATGGAACTTTAAGGAACATGGATAAAAATCAATCAGATATTTGATATATAATCGCTCGTTTTTTATTCACGCCAACGATGTTTGGATTAAAAAATCTTATCCATATTGAGGTAAATTACAGGTGAAACCATCTCTTCATTCACCAATATGAGAGAAAGTTTCTCGTTATCTAAATTGAAGATACAAAAAAGCCGCGGTTGCTCACCGCGGCTTTGTGACTATTTATTCAAAAAGAACGTTCAGTTCAAAGCAATTATGCGTTTGCTTCACGCTCAGCAATGAACTCAAGCGCCATCTTAATGCGAGCAATACAACGCTCTTTTCCAACCAGCTCCATTACTGCATCGACAGAAGGAGACTGACCGCCGCCTGTTACAGCAACACGTAATGGCATACCGATTTTGCCCATGCCGATTTCCAACTCTTCACATACTGCTGCGATAACGCCATCTTTGATGTTCGCTGTCGTCCATTCAGTTAGTGCTTCCACTTTCGCTAATGCAAGTTCTAGAGGCTCTTTAGCCACGCCACGCAGGTGTTTCTTCGCTGCGCCCGCTTCAAACTCAGAGAAATCTTCATAGAAGTAACGGATTTGCTCAGCTAGCTCAACTAGTGTGTTGCAACGCTCACCCACCAGCTTGATCACGTCAGTAATAGCAGGACCATTCGTTACGTCTAGTTTTTGTTGGTCTAGATGCCATTGTAGATGCTCAGCAACGTACGCAGGATCTGAGTTCTTGATGTAGTGGTTGTTCAACCATTGCAGTTTGTCAGTGTTAAAAGCAGACGCTGACTTAGATACTGCGTTTAGGCTAAATAGATTGATCATCTCTTCTTGAGAGAAGATTTCTTGGTCCCCATGAGACCAACCAAGGCGCACTAGGTAGTTGTTTAGTGCCGCAGGCAGGTAGCCCATATCGCGGTATTGCATGACTGATACAGCGCCGTGACGTTTAGACAGTTTCGCGCCGTCATCACCCAGGATCATTGCACAGTGTGCAAATGTTGGTACTGGCGCACCTAGTGCTTCGTAGATGTTGATTTGACGAGGCGTGTTGTTGATGTGGTCTTCGCCACGAACAACGTGAGTGATACCCATGTCCCAGTCATCCACTACTACACAGAAGTTGTAAGTAGGTGAACCGTCAGTACGACGAATGATTAGGTCATCCATTTGATCGTTGCGGATTTCAATGCGACCACGGATTTGATCATCAAATACTACGCTGCCTTCTTTCGGGTTACGGAAACGGATAACACATGGATCGCCATCTTTTGCCGCTTCGTTTGCTGCTTTGATTTTTGGATGGTTAGCATCGTAGCGAGGCATTTCTTTATTTGCTTCTTGCTCTGCACGAATTTCATCTAGCAGCTCTTTAGACGCGTAACATTTGTAAGCTTTGTCTTCAGCAAGAAGCTTATCAACCATTTCGTTGTAACGGTCAAAACGTTGAGTTTGGTAGTAAGGACCTTCATCCCACTCCAAGCCTAGCCATTCCATGCCTTCAAGAATTGCATCAACCGCTTCCTGAGAGTTACGCTCAAGGTCTGTATCTTCGATACGTAGAACGAATTCACCACCTTGGTTTTTAGCGTATAGCCAAGAGTAAAGTGCAGTACGCGCACCACCAACGTGTAGATAGCCAGTTGGGCTAGGAGCAAAACGAGTTTTAACCGTCATTTGAGTTCCTTAGGGGTAATGAGCAACGAGAGATCTCTCGTTGTAATGTCAAGGATAAAAGTGGCGACATTTTACCACCGTAAGTCAATTCTACAATCGGTTTGACAACAGAAATAAAAACAGGGCAGAACCAAAAAGGCACAGCCCTACTATTTACTGTTAAAGCACGAGACGAAATTACTTCAGGTTACGCATTGCCCATTGCATAAATTCTTGCTGCTCTTCACGGCTCAATTCATTAAACGATGCTTTGATTGTTTTGGTTTCCGCTGGAGAAGACGCAATGCTTGCCTTGGTCGATTCTTTATTCATTGCGTTGTTATAGTCGGCAACTTCTCGTTCGTAATCACGAAAACCTTGCAAACCACCTTTACGAAGTTGAACCATAGAGAATGCCACTTCTTTTCCGTTTTTGTCTTTCAATACCACTTTAGGATCGAGTTCGAAGGCTCTCGCCTCTTCAATAGTACGGAATGTTTGATAAGTCATAGAAAGCTCGGTGTCTTTTTCTGCATCAAACTCTAATACAAGTGGCTGCGAATCGAATTTACGGCGCTTTCCATCTTCAAATACGATTTGTCCAACCGTTACCGCTAATTGGTTTTCCCCATCCTTTAACTCGATGCTGTTGTTCTTGGATATCCACTCAGGGTAGACGAACTCGCCGTTGAGAACGCGAGGAACTAATTCAGATTGCAGAGTGAGTTGAGCAGCAAAAGCTGGCGCCGAAAGCATTGCGCAAAGTCCGAGAAGTGTCGTTGTTTTTTTCATCATGGTTTCTCACTTTATACCAATTTAGATAAGCCTCTAAAACTTACAGGCCAGTCATTTCAAAGGCTTATTTGAATAAGTATCAAGATAAAAAGGGCGTTTCCGCCCTTTTAGCTGCTTCTTTAGCTAGAAGTAGTATTCAACACCTACAGAGAACTCGTCGTAGTCAGCAGACTTCCAACGTGCTTCTGTTGGTTTATCTAATTGAGACGCACCGTCGCCAAAGTCTAGAGTACGAGCACGTACGTACAGCACTGCCGATGGGTCTACGAAATACATAACTTGTGCTGATAACACATCGTCCGCTGTATCGTTAATTTTCTTACCATCACGCTCTAGATCAAAGTTAGCGGCGTAAGCCAGTTTGTATTGCCAATCACCCGTGGTGTACATGATAGCGGCAGACATTGCATCTTGCTTTTCACTCACACCATTGCTTGCGTCCGCTTCCATGTATTTGTATTGCGCAAAGAAAGAGATCCCGTTATCAAACCAGCCTTGTGCCCCTACCAAGTACGTGTTGTTTTCCCACGTTTGGCTTTCCATCTTGATATTACGGTTACCTTCATATGCCGCATCTAACTGGATAGGACCAATTTTGTAGTGTGCTGCGATACCACCCCAGTAGTCATCCCCTTCACCTAGACCTGCTTTATCACCTGCACCAGCTGCGATATCTAGGGAGAATTTGTCAGCAAACATTGGAGAGTCCCAGCGGATAGTGTTTGATTGACGGTCTTGGTACTTGGCGCCACCAATAGCACCACCCCAGTCGTATACATCGCCGAGACCAGGGTTAGATGCTGGCCAGTCAACCAATTCGTACATAGGTGTCAAAACGCGACCCAGACGAATTTGACCCCAAGATGCACTTTCAAAACCGACGAATGTGTCACGTTCACCAAGACCTGCGCCCTCGCCACCAAAGCTAGGGTCTACATAACCGCCTTCGATTTGCCAAATAAAAGTAGGGTCGAAGTTAGCAAATTGTTTTTTACCACGGAAACCAATACGAGATTCGTTGTTTAGCTGCATGCCACCCAAATCATCGTCCGTTGCTTTGCTACCAGAATCGTAATCGCGGTACGCGGCCTGCATCGCGATGATTCCGTAAACTTCATAAGAAAATGAATCTTTGGTTAGAAACTCTTTTGCTGCGTCACTGTTTGCACCATCAGCAAATGCAGCACCACTGAACATCATGCCGGTAATTGCCGTGGCAAGTAGGCTTTTCTTTAGGTAAGACATTATAAACCCCTATATTTTTAGTTTTTTCCATTTTCAAATTCACTAACTAGGACATGGCAGGAACTTGAAACAGTGTTTGGACGGGGCAAATATGACAAACTTTTTTCGCACTAAAAAACTTTCCCTACAGCAATCTGAGCGACTTCAAAATGAGAAGATCAAAAATAAAATAAATCAATAAAAAACAATCGCTTAACATCAAATATAAAAAATAAAAAACGTTAAAAGTACGTTTTGACACTGAACTGACATTGAGAGTATCTAAAAAACGTGAGCGACTTCATTCATCTTTTAGGTGTTTTAACGGAACTTTATATTCAAAGAGAAAAAACCTTGAGATCACTCGCAAGTAAAATGACCGTGCACTTGTGGGATTCGAGAGATTTTGACGAAATTGTTGTGAGTAGCAAATGGGTATTGACCTTACCCTTGCAGGAAGGTTTAAGCTCATAGCATCACTACTATTGAGGTGCAGATTATGTATCAGTTAGTTATACCTTTATCAGGGCTCAACTGCATGGGCTGTGCGAGAAAAGTTGAGAATGCTTTACATGCGAATCACGATGTGGAGATCCTCAATTTGTCCCCGACGCAAGTAGAGGTCAAAACCGAGTCTTCTCTTAAAGAGCTCGTCTCGTCGATTGAATCTCTTGGTTACCAAGCAGGAAATCACTACGAACTAAACCTTTCAGGCTTAAGCTGTGGCGGTTGCGTCAGAAAACTTTCATCTTTATTAGAATCTAATCAAAACGTTATTTCTTTTGAGGCTTCAACAACGCACTTAGAGATTCGTACCCTCCTCTCCGAGCAACAAGTGATCGACTTAATAGCAACACTCGGCTATACCGCCAACCTTGATTCTGTTGAAGTAGAGAACGAAAGCTCACCAGAGACCGAACAGGTAGAAAAGCAAAGCAATATTAAAGATACGCAGGTGCCACCAGCGAGTATTCAATTGCAAATGCTGATTCAAGGCATGACGTGTGCGAGTTGCGTCTCTTCAGTAGAGAAAGCACTTACTAACGTAGAAGGTGTTGAGAAAGCACAGGTCAACCTCGCAGAACAAAGCGCACTAGTATTCGCAAGCCAAGGCTCTGATGACCTCCTTAACGCAATTGTTGAATCGGTAAAACAAGCCGGTTACCAAGCAGAGATCCTACAAGACGCCGCAACCCAGCAAGAAAAGCAAGCACAGCAACAACGTCAGCAACAAAAACGCTTTAAACTGGATGCTATTGCTGGCCTTGTCGTCGGTGCCCCTTTAATGATTTGGGGCGTTGCTGGCGGCAATATGATGATTCGCAACACCAACGACCAATTAGCTTGGGGCGCGATCGGTATCGTATGTTTACTCCTTCTTGCCACAGCAGGGAAACACTTCTTCAGTAACGCTTGGTTAGCAGCTACTCACAAGCGCGCCACCATGGACACGTTAGTCGCGCTCGGTACTGGCGCAGCGTGGTTCTATTCGATGCTTGTGGTGATTTTCCCAGACTGGTTCCCTCTTGCTTCACGCCACGTGTACTTTGAAGCGAGTGCAATGATCATCGGCTTAATTTCTCTTGGGCACTATATAGAAGCAAAAGCCAAAGCAAACACAACACGCTCATTGCAAGCTCTGATTAACCTGCAACCTCAGCAAGCTACGGTAATCACGAAACAAGGCGATCAACAAATCGCGGTTGAGCAAATCACGCTAGGCATGAAACTGCGTATCAAACCAGGCGAGAAAGTGCCTGTTGATGGTGTTGTGATTCAAGGTGAATCATACATTGATGAGTCGATGCTCACTGGTGAACCAGTACCAGTATTAAAAGCGCAAGAGGCTCAAGTGTCTGCCGGGACATTAAATACCGATGGTGGATTAGTCATTGAGGCAACGGGCATTGGCGCAAATACCATGCTGGCTCGTATCATCCGCATGGTGCGCACAGCGCAAAGCAGTAAGCCAGCCATCGCGAAACTGGCAGACCAGATTTCATCGGTGTTTGTCCCTGTCGTTGTTGGCATAGCAATACTGGCCGCGCTCGTTTGGTTTGCCGTTGGCCCAGAGCCAAAAGCGAGTTATATGCTGGTGGTCACCACAACCGTCCTGATCATCGCATGTCCTTGCGCTCTAGGCTTAGCAACCCCACTTTCTGTCACGGTGGGAGTGGGTAAAGCCGCAGAGCTCGGCATTCTGATCAAAGACGCCGACGCCCTGCAATTGGCAAGCAAAGTCGACACGGTTGTGTTCGACAAAACTGGCACGCTTACCCAAGGTAAACCTAGCGTTCAGCAAGTGTTTACTCACGCCACCAGCCAAGAAGATCTATTGGCTTTAGCGTATGCGGCAGAGCGTCAGTCTGAGCACCCACTGGCAAAAGCGGTATGTGATTACGCCAAACGACACGACGCAAAAGACGTCTCATTAGACAAGTTTGAGAACGTTCGCGGACGCGGCATTTTGGCGACGTATCAAGATAAACCGCTGCTCATTGGTTCGCTTCAATTTATGCAAGCAGAGAACGTCGAGACTAGCGCACTAAAATCTGCCATCGATGAATGCGCAAAATATGCGTGGACTCCGGTAGCTGTGGCATTGAACGGCGAACTGATCGGTCTGATCGCCATTGCCGACCCGATCAAATCAGATGCGAAACAAGCGCTCTCTGCATTAAAATCGCAAGGCATCAAAACGGTAATGCTGACGGGCGATAACCAACACGTTGCCAATGCTATCGGCCAAGAACTTGGTATTGATGAAGTGATTGCCCAAGTAATGCCAGATGAGAAAGCTCAGCACATTGAGCAACTTCAATCTCAAGGACATGTCGTGGCAATGGTGGGGGATGGCATTAACGACGCCCCTGCTCTCGCGTTATCCAACCTCGGTATTGCTATGGGTAGCGGCAGTGATGTCGCCATTGAAAGTTCGCAAATGACCATCCTGAACACGTCACCAATGGCGGTAGTACATGCGATTGAACTCTCTCGCGCTACACTTAAGAACATGAAGCAAAACCTATTTGGTGCCTTTGTTTACAACTCGTTGGGTATTCCAGTTGCCGCTGGTGTGCTTTACCCAGCGTTTGGATTTTTGCTCAGTCCTGTTGTCGCAGGAGCGGCAATGGCACTGTCTTCAATTACTGTCGTTAGTAATGCAAATCGACTACGACTGTTTTCAGTAAAATAACCACTTCTTTTTGAGGGTATTATGAAGTTGAAACTATTGACCTTTGCAATGCTTGCGACCGTGTCCGCCAACGTATTGGCAGCCGATGTCATTAACCATAAATCGCCATACTGTGGCTGTTGTGGAGAATGGACAAAACACATGGAAGAGAACGGCTTTACGGTCGAAGAAAAATTGCACGATGACATGAACGCCATCAAACGCGATCTAGGCATCAAGAATGAACAGCTTTACTCTTGCCACACGGCAGAGATCAACGGCTATCTGTTTGAAGGTCACATTCCAGCCGAAGACATTAAAGCATTTTTGAAAAATCCACCACGTAACGCAAAAGGCCTATCAGTACCGGGCATGCCAATGGGCTCCCCTGGTATGGAATATGGCGACAAAAAAGACAGCTACACCGTTTACGCCTTTAACGAAAAAGGACAAGTGTTCGAATATAGCCACCACGAAGGCAACGGCAAATAAAAACAAAGCCCAGCGAGACAAACCGCTGGGCTTTTTCTTAATGGACAGTTAAGACAAATATAAAATTAGAAGCCGTAAGAGGCACCAAATACAAAAGCGTTATTCACTAGGCTGTCACCACTCGCGTTTTCTGCACCGTGTGCTTGACTACGGAACTCAAAGTAAGGTTGAACACCTTTACGAGTCCACGTTGCACGAAGCTCGTGGTCCATGGTTTCCGCTTCAATCATGTAGACGTTGTTGTAGCTTAGCGTCACATCCTCATTCATCACGTAACCGATGCGGTTGTCCATGCGGTAATCTGTATCCGCATCTGCGTCTGTCGCATCAATGTGCGCACGAGTACGGTTACTTAAGGAGATGCCGTTATCGAAGTTGTAACCAATCTTAACCAATGGACGGTACTGTACATTCTCGCCAGCAGAGAACAGGTGTTGGTAACCAGCGGCAACCCATAAATGATCGGTAATATTAAATGACTGCTCACCACCCACAGTGATTGCTGGTGTTGTGTTACCTGCGCCACCGTTTTCTGTTTCCAGTTTACCCAACTGAATACCATCAAATTCGGTGTAAACCGTAAAGCCGCCGAATTGGTTATCAAAAGTATGACCAGCTTCCAGTGTAGACGTAACGTCCGAACCATGAATTCGACCATCATCGTGGAATTGAACATTACCTGTTACGTAAGAAGAACCAGCAAAAGCGCTAGAAGCGAAAGCAAGAGAAAGAGCACTCAGTGCAAAAATGTTTTTCATAATTACTGCCTTTATTTATTCACGTTATGCGATAGTTTTAGAGGGCATCTCTTCCCTTTTATCGCAAACTTTGGAATGTGCCTCCTTGGCGTTCGCAATATTGTTTCAATTAATTCGCGATGGAAAATAAAACATTTTAAAAAGTGATCTTGTTCAAACCGAAGCTCAACAACCCTGATAAAAACATGGAAAATACAGGCACTTATCGTATCTTTATAAAATTATTCAAAAAATAGAAGTGTGATCGTAAACAGATAATTTATTGATATTTAGCACATTAAGTCGATCCAGTTCACAATAACCTTGACTATTACAACCCAAGACTTATTTATCAATGAAAAACAATTAGACATCGATCACGCTTAATTTCCTCAAAAAATAAAGAAAGCCCCAACATGATGTGAGGCTTTGCCAAAAAATTAACTTACAAGAATTGAGTTATTTCACGCTGGTCACTCGACTTGCTTTCTCACCGGTTGCTGACACGGAACGGATAAACACTTCACCTTTCACATTTGGACGAGCATTATCTGCGTAAGTTAGCCAGTTCTTGCCGTCTAGAGAGTATTGAAGCTTCACCCCTGGGAACTGAACGTTCATTGCTAGCTTGCCATCTTCTACTTTCGCACCTGGTACAGGCAGGCGGTAGTCGATACCTGATTTTTCTAGCTTAGCCAGTTCACGTTGGCCAAGTACGTTCGCAAAGCGGTTGTAGTCTTGGTTTAGCGCGGCTTTGTCTACTAGGTTAGAGTTTTGCGAGTATTCAACACCCACTTTGTAGTCGTTTTCCCAATCAGCACGGTGCCATGCACGCTCAGCGGCTGCTAGTACGCGAGGGAATACCATGTACTCGTATTGCTCATCGTTACGTACTGTCTCAGACCAAAGCTGTGCTGATAGACCATAGAAAGGTTTCGCTTCGATTTCACCTTTACCAGTGAAGCCATTGCCATCACGGTCTACAGAGGTTTCTGCGTTCTGAGGCATGTTCTCTGGTGCAAAACCAAACATCTTACGCGTATCGGTTGCACGCGTCGCCCAGTAATAACCACGCTCTTTAGGGTCCACTTCGTATGGCATGTCCATGTACACGTAGTCTGGGTTAGAAACGATAACGTCGTAACCTTTCTTAGACCATTCGTACACTGATGATGTGCCACCCCAGTAAAGAACGTCCCAGAAGTTAACACGCGTGTTTTCTGTTGCGAACGCTTTCTCACCTTCGCTGTACTTAAGGCCATCTTGCCAAGCTTGGAAGTTTGGAATGCCCTTCTCTGCCACCATCTTCGACACTTCTTCTGCAAAGTGGCTTGGTAGATGAGCAAAATCGCTTACCGTACCGTCTGCAATTAGCGTCTGACATTGTGGTGACTGTGCGAATGGCTTGTCTTGCTTAGACAAATCAATGTTACCCTTCCAGCTTACTTTGTCTTCTGCGTTGATGTCTTGCAGACCAGCGCCTAACTTGATGTTCTTCGCTTCATCACCACCGAAGTGCCATGTTGTTAGCGGCGTACCCGCTTCTTGGTGCATTGCTGCTACTTCTGAAATCACTTTATCAACAAAACGAGTGGAAGATTCCATACATGGGTTGATGAAGCTTTGCTTGTTGTAGAACTGAACCGTCGTTACGTTCGATGTATCTTGAGGGTCCATCAGGCGGTACTCGTTCGCTTCGGCTTCTTTGCCTTCTTCCATTAGACGGTCGTAACGTGCTTCCATTGATATCACTGCGGCACGTGCGTGCGCTGGCATATCGATTTCAGGAATCACTTCGATGTTACGCGCTTTCGCGTACTTCAAGATGTCCACGTAGTCTGCTTTGCTGAAGAAGCCAGAGCCAAAGTTGTCTGTCGTTGCGCCTGAGCCAAGCTGAGGCAGTAAACAGCTTTTCTCTTCCAAATCGAAACAACGGTTAGCACCCACTTCAGTCAGCTCAGGCAGACCCGGGATTTCTAAACGCCAGCCTTCATCATCCGTTAGGTGAAGGTGTAGTTTGTTCATCTTGTACGCGGCCATTTGGTCAAGCGTTGCAAGAATCGCGTCTTTAGAGTGGAAGTTACGAGCCACGTCCACCATCACACCACGGTAATCAAAACGCGGCGCATCTTTAATAGACAGCTGTGGTAGAGAATCAGCATTTTGGCTATCTACCAGGCCAAAGATAGATTGTACTGCGTAGAAAGCACCTGCTTGGTCAAACGCTTTAATCGCAATACCGTCGCCTTTGATGCTCATTTCGTAAGCACCAGATTTTGCCAATTTACCGGTGAAGTCTGCAGGAACAACAGTGATGCTTACAGGAAGAGCACCACGAACATCCACACCTACCACTTCTGCACGACCTTGAATTGCTGCGTATTGAGCCGCATCGAATGCGTCTTTAGGCAGCGCAATACCCGCCGCGATATCTACCGTACCTTTACCTGCTTCAACAGACATTGGCGTTGGTAGTAACGTGGTTGATACGTCTTGTTTTGCTAGATCTTCGTTCTTCTCGAAACGAGACACAGCGCTCGCAAATACGTTGTTGTCATCTGGCGTACGTTTTAGGTTGTTACCCTCAAGGCCAGTCACGAAAGATGCAACGTCTTCTGTGTTAAGAGAAGCGATCATCTTAGGCTCTGCATTTGGTGCAGCAACGAAAGCGCCTGGCATGAAGTCAGTTTCAAATAGCTGCCAGTATTCAGCAACAAGAGGAAGCACAACCTCTTCACCCGCAGCAAAACCATCAAACTTATCTGTTGGTTCTAGTTTGTGTAGATCACCCGTTACGCGAGAGATTTTAAACTGTTCGTTTTCAACATCCAGAATCAGACGAATGCTATGGAAGTAAATAGCCCAATCTTTTGAGTCAACCGCTTCACCTTGGTTAACCAGCGTCATGTTTACCTTGTTACAAGACGCCCACTCAGCCCCTAAGTCCTGACAAGCAAGACCTTCGTTTGCACCGTGGTTAGTCAACACTTGGTATTGAATATCAAGATTATTAGCCAACGAATTTACAACTTGTTGTTCAGAGCTTTGCAGCGCAGAGCAACCTGCTAATGTAGTGATAACAGAAACAGCAATCAGACTAGGTTTAAACATCTTACTTCCCCAAAAAAGTCAGTGGTTCAAAACGACAATGATAAAAATCTCGGCCCCTCAAATGCGAGGTACCTAACCGTTACATTCAACATACAACCTGTTATTTCTAAGCGTAAAATAAATAGAAATAGGAAGTGATCCAGCTCAAAAAATGACACTCAGCAAAAACAATAAAAACCTAATTTTCATGGAGTTACAATACACGTCAAAATCGAACAACTTGTTTTGACGAGTTTGCTGCGATCTAGGTCACTTATATTCATGAGTTACGACTGATTTTGTAAGATTTGGATCACGCCTAATTATTTTGTGAACCATTAGTAAGCGAATTACCTATTTACCTTTCGTGAAGTGACTCTCATTTATTCGTCGTCAAAACTCGTCAATATTTTTAGAAATGACGATTTTGTCGAATACCCCACTGGAGAAATTGCACTTAACCTCACGCTATTTTGCGTATAAAGTTTAAAGGTATCTTATCTGAGGACCATTCTATGTTTCGTCTCTTGACGCTCATATCATCTCTACTTGTTACTTTGACTCCTTTTTCCTCTTATGCAGAGCCACAGTATTGGTTAGCGAAAAAAGGGGAAACCGAACTTATGATTATTGGCTCGGTACATGTGGGGGATAAAACGATGTACCCACTCCCTAGAACGGTCATCCAGCATTTAAGCCAAAGCGCAGGGTTGATTATTGAAGCAGACGTCAGGAATTCTGAAGGCTTGGTTTACCCACAAACAACCATTCTTTCTAAAGATGTTTTAGACAGAGCTCAACGTCGCCACTTAATTGAAATTGCCCAAGATTTAGGTTTGCCAGAAACTCAACTCCTAAATTCCCCACCTTGGATGGCGGCATTCACCATCCAACTCGCTTTAGTCAACAAACTGGGGTATGTCTCTGATAAAGGGGTCGACATGCACTTAATAGGACTCGCTGATAAAAAGCAAATCCCGGTCATTCCACTGGAGTCCGTGCAATTCCAAATCGATTTAATCGCAGGTCAATCAGAAGGCGGTAAAGAGATACTTCTCTCATCAATTGAAGAATATGATGGCGGAGAAGAGTTGGTTCAATGCTTGATAGAGAGTTGGAAGAGTGGTGATGGTAGCATGTTGGTCGAAGCCTCTTTGACCGATCATACAACAGAAGAGTTTAACCAAGCCTTTTTATACGAGCGTAATCGAGATTGGGCTAAAAAACTCGACACTGGCAGTGTTCTACCTCAGCAATCGGGTCGTTACACCGTTGTTGTTGGTGGCTTGCATTTAGTAGGTAAAGATAACCTGATTGAACTGCTTAAAAATCGGGGATTTAACATCAAACCACTGGGTAAGACGCGCCAAGCAAATTGTGATATCTAGTGATTGTTTGAAAAATGCCATTTAAATACAATTATTTAAATACAACCATTTAAAATTCATTCAAACTTTCTTATAAAACGCCGTTAAGCTAAGTGGATACAAAACAACTCATATGAAATTTAAATATTTATTCCTATACACGATTGGAATTATGCTCACTTCTTCGCTGTCTTATGCTAAACCGCCATGCAACGTAGAAGCTTTTCAAGCTATTGATATAACTCCGGAAGTAAAAGGCGGTGTTTTAGATAAAGATAGTGGTCAATTTCTTATTACCGAAAAACCAATGATGCGTTGCGCGAACATCACGTTTTCAACAGCCCACACTCGAAATCGCGTTGCACATATGATGAACCAAGGCTTTGAAGCGGTTTACTATGATGGAAATACAAGCAAATCTCACTCAGTAACGTTTGATGAAGACGATTTAAAAGCGGGTTACGTCAAGATTGGGCCAAATCACCCAAAGACCGCTTATGTCTGTTTCACTACTTCTGAAACTCCTATCAATACTATCTCGTGTGACATCAAGTAATAAATTTACTCGCTCTAAAAAATGAAAAGGCCCTACATTTCTGTAGAGCCTTCCTCTCAATACGTGTCGGTGAAGAGCCATGTTCTAACTTCAAGCGAACCCCATTTGGTTCGATACTATTGAAGTCTAAAATTACTAGCACTAAAAACGACGAAAGCCTGCTCATTGAGCAGGCTTTCTAAAAGTGGTCGGTGAAGTAGGGATTCGACGCGACTGGGCTTCCAGAGGACTGGCATTCCAGACCCCGATCCTCTGGTTCCAAATAAATATCACCAAATACGAAAAAGGCTCTACATTTCTGTAGAGCCTTTTTCTCAATATGGTCGGTGAAGAGGGATTCGAACCCCCGACCCTCTGGTCCCAAACCAGATGCGCTACCAAGCTGCGCTATTCACCGAGATGTTTAACTGAGGAATTGTCCCCGTCAACGAATGCGTATATTACGGATTCTGAACTGTGGCGCAAGTGCTTTTTACAAAAAAACCTTAGGTCTTAATTCGTTTGATGAATAACTGAACACTAGCACGTAAAATGTGACTGATAACTCACAACAAAATACAGTTTATTAACCTTAGCAACATAATTGATCCAGATCAGTGTGCAACAAGACACCGCCATTTAGTTTATTCCTGTCGGGAACATCTTGGAGGAAACGTATGGACTTTTGGCTTGATCTCCTATTTGGTAATGCAGTGGGTCTATCGTCAATGATAGTAATTTTTGGGGCAATTGGTCTGATGTTATTTTACGGCGGTTTCTTCATATACAAGATCATGAACGACAAATCTCCTCACTAGATCTCGCTTAGCTCTAGAAACGCTTTGCACCGGAGTCGGTTACTTGCCTACTCCGGTTTTTTATTTGATCTCAATGCACCACTCATTGATATAATCCTATTATTCTTCCCTGTTCTTAATGAGATTACTGCTATGTCTCACGACGACGATTTTGATCTATTTCAACAGATGATGGGCGATGTAAAGCCAATCACTCAAGACACCACCGAACACAAAAAAGTACACCAAGTAACAGAAGCACAGCTCGCAAAACGCGAAGCAGCAATCTGGTTAACGGAAGATGACCCAGAATACCTATCACTTGATCACGCTGAAATGCTTAAGCCAGAGGACTTTGTTGAGTTCAAACGTGATGGTGTACAGGACGGGGTTTACCGCAAACTTCGCCTTGGTAAGTATCCAATCCAAGCTCGCTTGGATTTGCACCGTAAAACATTGAAAGAAGCACGTGATGAAGTCGTGACGTTTTTAAAGCAATGCCTATCAATGGACATTAGAACGGTCGTTATCGTCCATGGTCGAGGAGAACGCTCAAATCCACCTGCAATGATGAAAAGCTTTGTTAGCAGTTGGCTACGACAAATAAAGGAAGTCCAATGCGTCCATAGTGCGCAACGCTTTCACGGTGGAACTGGAGCCGTTTACGTCCTACTTAGAAAAAGTGCGGAAAAGAAATTAGAAACCCGCGAACGTCACCAAAAACGGTTAGGCTAAATTTCACCCTAATGCTAGAATGCCCGCCCTTATTCTTCCTTCCCCTTAAAGGAAGGGAGCTTCATTCGCCGTTGTGAAACGTTAGGAGACAAAAATGTCACAAGACAACGCTAAACGATTAAATAAATTCATCAGTGAAACGGGGTTTTGCTCACGCCGTGAAGCAGACAGACTGATTGAGCAAGGCCGTGTCACCATTAATGGCAACAAACCTGAAATGGGGACAAAAGTGCTACCTGGTGATGATGTTTGTGTGGATGGTAAGCCAGTAGCAGCAAAAGAGAAGCCGATTTATATCGCTCTCAATAAACCAACAGGCATCACCTGTACAACTGAGAGAGACGTCCCTGGAAACATCGTTGATTTCATCGGCCACCAAAAACGTATCTTTCCGATCGGCCGCTTAGACAAACCCTCTGATGGTCTGATCTTTTTGACCAACGATGGCGACATCGTGAACAAAATCCTTCGCGCAGGCAACAGCCACGAAAAAGAGTACGTCGTACGCGTGGACAAGCCAATTACAGGCGAATTTCTCAAACAGATGTCGAGTGGCGTTAAGATTCTCGACACAGTCACCCTACCTTGTAAGGTAACAAAAGAGACTAAATTCTCTTTCCGTATTGTGCTCACTCAAGGACTTAACCGTCAGATCCGTCGCATGTGTGAAGCGCTGGGCTATGAAGTATTCAAGCTGCGTCGCGTACGCATCATGAATATCTCTCTTGATGGTATTCCCAATGGGAAATGGCGTTATCTAAGTGACGAAGAAGTGGCAGAGATCCTAGCAATGTGTGAAGGCTCGGTAGGTACAGAAGAAGCATCAAAAACAGACTCCAGAGGTCGCAATATTCGTAAAGCGACCGATGCGAAACTTTACGATAGCCGTGAAGAAAACCAAAACTCAACGGCACGCCGCAACCAAAAAACTCGTACGTTCCGTGGCAACAATGCTGATGAATTCCGTCATGCACCGAACTCGAAAAAAGGCCAACAACGTCGTCAACGTGATGATGAAGGTGGACGCCCAGCAAAAGAGCATTACAAAGCGAAACCACAAGGTGAACGCAGCAGACCGCAAGGCGAGCATGGTAAATCACACCGTAAACCAGATGCATCGAGCAATACGCATTCAGCAAACAAGCCTCAATCACCGAGTAAGCCCAAGCAGCATTACATGAACCCAAATGCCGCGAAACCAAGTAAACCAGCTAAACGCACTGGTGGTACATTGAGTCTGAAGAAGTAACGCTTCACTGACAGGCAAGATCAAAAAAGGACGCTCATGAGCGTCCTTTTTATTTGTCATGAGTTTACAAACAAAGAGGTGCAAACTGACCGCGAGTTAAGCTCAGCAAATCTCTCGGGGCTAACTCAATTTCTAAACCACGTTTACCAGCACTCACACAGATTGTGTCTTGCTCTGCTGCGCTTTCGTGCAAAAAAGTAGGTAAGGCTTTCTTCTGCCCTAGTGGGCTAATTCCACCAACGACATAACCTGTGGTCTTTTGCGCGATTTCCGGATCAGCCATATCGGCCTTTTTGCCCTTCGCTGCTTTCGCCGCCAGTTTTAGGTTCAGCTTTTGATCAACAGGGATAATCGCAACCACAAGGTTCTTTGGCTCCCCGTTCAAGCAGAACAACAAGGTTTTAAATACTGTTTTCGGATCCTGTCCTAGCACTTCAGCAGCTTCTAAACCATAACTATCGGCTCTAGGATCGTGCTCATATTGATGGATGGTGTGTGGGATTTTTTTCTTTTTCGCAAGATTAATGGCCGGAGTCATCAAGATTCTCCTCATAAAAACAAAAAGCGCAGACTGAATTGGATCTGCGCTTTTAGTTAATGATATCAGCGAGTTTGAGTCAATCGCTTTTTCTCTGTTGGATTACTGATCAATCGCCGTATCAACTAAATACGTGATTTCACCTGAAGGGGCATACTCATTAACATCAATAGGGCTGTGTGTTTCTAAATAATCCTTCAAAACTTCAGCATCGGTAAAACCTGTATTTACATACCCTGGATGATCGTCGATTTTAGGGTAACCATCACCACCAGCAGCATTGTAGCTTGGTACGGTAAAGCGGTAATTACCATCTAAGCGAAGTTGCTTATTACCAATAAACACATTGGTTACCTCACCATTATTGATACTCATCGCAATGCCGGCAAACTGTGCATAAGCACCAGAGTCAACAGGCTTAGTTGCAACAACATTTAGATAATCTAATACCTCTTTACCCGTCATATCAACGTAAGAAACCATATTGCCAAATGGCTGAACAGTGAGCACGTCTTTATAAGTAATATCACCCGCAGCAATCGAATCTCGAACACCACCAGAATTCATTACGGCGAAATCTGCTTTCGCACGTTCCATGTGAGCCGTTGCAATTAATCGACCTAAGTTTGTTTGCTGGTAACGAACCACATTGCGGTCACCCTCAAGCTTACCGTTAGATTCTGCAATCTTCACGTTTAGCTTGCCCTGACCTTTTTCTTGATAAGGACGAAGAAACTCAAGCATCATTTCGTCTTGTTTAATCTCTTCTTGGATCAAGACTCGTTGCGACTGACCATCAACTTTAACTTTCTTTTTCAAGTTTACAGGGATTAGATCGTAGCTCACCATCGAGAGTTCGCCATTACGAAACTCGTAATCGGCGCGTCCCACATATTTCCCCCACTCATGTGCCTGAACAATAAAGATACCATTTTGTTTATCGGGCTGACATTCATCACCTGGTTTAAAGTTCTTTTTGATAACGTTTGGACCTTCCATGCACACAGGTTCTTGTGAGTGTCCTCCAACGATCATGTCGAGATCGCCGTCATTCAAATAACGAGCTAACGCCACATCGCCAGGAGCATTGATGCCTCTATTACCATTTTCATAGTGTCCCATATGCGTGACAGCAAAAATCAGATCTGGATACTCTGTCTCTTTCAGTTCTGCAATCAACTTCTTGGCTTCTTCTTTTGGGTCACGGAAGTCAATTTGTTCAATGAATTCAGGGTTGCCAAGTTTCGCTGTGTCTTCGGTTGTAAGGCCAATGACCGCAATTTTAATGCCCTGCTTTTTAAACATCGCGTATGGTTGGAATAAACGCTTGCCAGTATTTTTATCGTAAATATTGGCAGACAACATCGGAAAGTTTGCCCACTCTTGCTGCTTGAATAGCACATCCAATGGATTATCAAACTCATGATTACCTAGAGCCATCGCATCGTAACCAATTTTGCTCATGCCTTTAAAATCCGGCTCGGCATCTTGTAAATCAGACTCAGGTACTCCTGTGTTGATGTCACCACCAGAAAGCAATAACACGCTCCCCCCCTCAGCCTGTATTTCTTCGCGCAAATCATCGATTAACGTTTTACGCGCCGCCATGCCATATTCACCGTATCGATTTTGCCAAAAGCGACCATGATGATCGTTAGTGTGCAATACGGTCAATTTATAGGTTGTATCGGCATTCCATTCTGGTGCAGGTTGCGTAGCACACCCAGCTAACGAGGCCAAGATAGCGGCACTCAAAACAGTTTTGATCATCAGACGCTGATTCATTTATTTACCTTTTTCTTATTGGGATTACTGACGCACATTTTAAGCATTCGATCTATTTGAAAACCACGTGCACCCTAACACATTGATTTAATAATTATGATGCATTGTTTAGCAATAACAAATTCATCAGTAACAAGTTTGAGAATTTACAGTTTTTCAGATAAAAAAATAGCCAACACTCGGTTGGCTATAGTATTTGTTACCACCAGTCATCTGGCGTTTACTTGATATCTATATCTGCAAAGCTCTTGATCAGATCATCAAGCGATTTCATTTGTGCTAAGAATGGCTCTAACTTGTCTAGAGGCAGTGCAGATGGGCCATCACAACGCGCTTGGTCTGGGTTTGGGTGCGCTTCGATAAATAGACCTGCGATGCCTGTCGCTAGACCCGCTTTTGCAAGCTCAACTGTCTGCTCACGACGGCCGCCAGATGCTGCGCCTGATGGGTCACGCATTTGTAGTGAGTGCGTTACGTCAAAGATGATTGGGCTACCTTTTGAAGCATTTTTCATCACACCAAAACCAAGCATATCAACCACTAAGTTGTCGTAGCCGTGGCAAGAACCGCGCTCACATAGGATGATCTTGTCGTTACCGCATTCTGCGAACTTCTCAACGATGTTACCCACTTGACCTGGGCTCATAAATTGAGGTTTCTTCACGTTGATAACCGCACCTGTTTTGGCCATAGCTTCAACAAGGTCAGTTTGACGAGCTAGGAATGCAGGAAGCTGAATAACGTCTACCACGTCAGCGACAGGTTGAGCTTGCGCTTCAGTGTGAACGTCCGTGATGATCTTTACACCAAAAGTGTCTTTCAGCTCCTGAAAGATTTTCATACCTTCTTCCAGACCTGGACCACGGTATGAATGAACAGAACTGCGGTTTGCTTTGTCAAACGACGCCTTAAATACGTAAGGAATACCAAGTTTTTCCGTTACTTTTACGTAGTGCTCACAGATCTGCATCGCAAGATCACGAGACTCAAGAACGTTCATACCTGCAAATAGGGTGAATGGCTTGTCGTTAGCAACCTGAATGTCGCCGATATTAACGATTTTCTGTTCCATTTTGATTCTCTTTTTCTGTCCACGATACGCCACCGTTCGGCACATCGATAAAATTAGTGAAGTGTGACGTGCGTTTCACTCATCACATTAACTTGTGATTTTAGTAGCTCGGAAGCCGGATCGTCAGGGCATTGGTCAATAAAGTACTGAAAATCTGATACCGCTACTTGAGGGCACTCTAGCTGTTGGAAAATAAAACCACGGTCACGAATTTCGTATGGGTCATCTGGCACAAATGTTAGAGCAAGATTTGTACAACGTAATGCCAGCGTATAATGCTCTTCACGCAACATCGCACTTTTAATCAACGCCAACCAGCGACCAATAATTGTTGGGTTGTCAGCTTCCTCAAAATGTTCAGGCTTTAGCTGAGCTAGCGGTCCTTCTTGGCCAATAAGCCAAGCTTGAAGAATCCTTTCACCTACATACTCACCATTAAATGGGTTGATGTAGTCTGGCTTCTTATGCATCCAGTCGACTTTTAACAGGAACTGAGTAGGGAAAGTAACTCCCTTCAACGGGAACCCCAGCTTTTTGCCTAGGTATAACAAAATCGAACCTAAGCTCACAGGAATACCTTTTCTGCGCTCCAACACTTTATCGATGAAGCTGTTGTCCGAAATAAAGTATTCCTGCTCGTCGCCTTTGAATCCCCACTCGTGGAAAAACAGTCGTAGGAATGCATCAAATCGTTGCTCTTCATCGGTTTCATGAACAAGCGTGGCTTCTGCATCTTTGTAAAGACGCTCTAACTCTTGTTTCGCCCAATGTACTTTGGTTTCTGGGTTAATCGCTTTGTTTAGCTCAAGCGCACCTTCCACCAACGGTATATTGTCAAAATCTTCGTCAAAAAACTCTAACATGACGTCTATCCAAATAACGTAGGGCTCTTAGACACAGCAATGTTTGCAGCCATGACCAACCAACCTAATGCGCCGAAAAAGCCAAATATCTTCAGTAGGTTGTTTTTCGCAAGTTTCAATGAGAAGAATCCAAGCGCAATGTACGCCAGTACGCAGGTGATTTTGTTTGTTAACCACGGTGCGGCATCGGTAAACGGGATGAAACCCGTAATGAAAATAAGCGCGATACCTGACACTAGCAATGCAGTATCAACGATGTGGGGAAACACTTTCAAAAAGCGATTATTTCGCTTCGGTGAGTTCATCATCATTAACACGAATCGGATCGATAGTAGCGTCGCGCTGAGAGCGATCGTCACTAAGTGTATGTGTTTTAGAGCTACGTACATTTTTCTTCTCTTTTTAGTTAGTGTTTGCTGACTTCCATGATTAACTGGCCAGACAACCAAGCGTTACTCGATCGTTACCGCCATAATCTTTTTCCGTAGCGACCTGTTGGTAACCAAAGCCACGCATTATCTCACGCACCGCCTCACCTTGATCATAACCATGTTCAAATGCCAGCCAACCGCCCACTTCAAGATACTGACGAGCAAGATCCGAGATATGACGAATATCAGCTAAGCCATTCTCTTTAGCAACTAATGCAGATTTTGGCTCAAAGCGCACATCACCTTGGGATAAATGTGGATCTTTTTCATCAATATATGGCGGGTTGGAGACAATTAAAGCAAACTTCGTACCTTCTGTAATAGGCTCAAACCAACTGCCTTGAGCAAAGGTCACATTTTTGATGTTTAGCTGCTCAGCATTGTACTCTGCAAGTGCTTTCGCTTCTTGTTTGAGATCTACGCCCATCACTTGACGTTTTGGCATTTCAGATGCGAGTGCGATAGCAATTGCCCCCGTCCCCGTTCCAAGATCTAAAATAGGCCCAGTTTGCTCGTAGGTCTTATCGAGTGCAACCTCGACCAAACGTTCTGTATCCGGTCTTGGGATCAAGGTAGAGGGAGAAACTTTGAACGGTAAAGACCAAAACTCTCGCTCACCAATAATATAAGCGACGGGTTCACCAGTTAAACGTCGTTCAAGTAGAGCATCAAACTGAGATTTTTGCTCTGCTTCTAACGCTTTTTCTGGCCAGGTCAGCAGGTAAGTTCGTGGTTTGCCAAGGACATGGCAAAGGAGTACAGCTGCATCGAGAGAAGGCGACTCTTTGCCGCCTTCTGCCAGTTTCGCCGTCGCACTTTTCAGTGCTTGCTCAATCGATTGAACTTGGCTCATCGATTAGCCGTTCTCTGCGAGCGCCGCAAGTTGGTCTGCTTGGTGCTCTTGAATCACAGGATCAATCAAGCTCTGCAGGTCACCTTCCATCACTTCGTTCAAACGATAGATGGTCAGGTTGATACGGTGATCAGACACACGACCTTGTGGGTAGTTGTATGTACGAATACGGTCACTACGGTCACCAGAACCTAGAAGGTTACGACGTGTATCAGACACTTCTGCGGCACGACGCTCTTCTTCCGCTTGAACGATACGAGCAGCAAGAACCGCCATTGCTTTCGCTTTGTTCTTGTGCTGTGAACGCTCATCCTGACACTCTACTACCGTACCCGTTGGTAAGTGGGTAATACGGATTGCAGAATCCGTGGTGTTAACGTGCTGACCACCCGCGCCAGATGCACGGAACGTATCGATTTTCAGGTCTGCTGCTTTGATTTCTGGCAGATCCGCTTCAGGGATTTCCGCCATTACTGCTACTGTACAAGCAGAAGTATGCACACGGCCTTGAGATTCAGTTGCAGGAACACGTTGCACACGGTGACCGCCAGACTCAAACTTCAGTACGCCGTATGCACCGTCGCCGCTCACTTTTGCGATCATCTCTTTGTAACCACCGTGCTCAGCCTCGTTTGAAGACATGACTTCGATGCGCCAGCCACGCTTTTCTGCGTACTTGCTGTACATACGGAATAGATCACCCGCGAAAATGCCCGCTTCATCGCCACCCGCACCTGCACGAATTTCTAGGAAACAGTTACGATCATCGTTCGGATCTTTTGGCAGAAGAAGAATCTGTAACTCATCAGTAAGACGCTCAATCGTCGCTTTCGCTTCTTTGATTTCTTCTTGCGCCATTTCACGCATTTCTTCGTCGTCTTCGTTTGCCATCTCTTCAGCGGCGACAAGATCTTCTTGTGCTTGTTGATAAGCTTGGAAGCACTTGGTTACTTCTTCTAGCTGAGAGTACTCTCTTGATAGAGCACGGAATTTGTCCTGATTTCCAATTACATCAGGATCACCAAGAAGATGTTGAACTTCTTCGTAACGTTCTACTAGCGTTTCTAGCTTAGTCAGAATAGAGGCTTTCATAGTGTCGTTTTCTTAATAAAAAGCGTGAGTTATAGATCATCCAAGCCAAGTGTTTGGCGGATAATCGTTAATTTTGCTGGTTCGCCTTGCTCTGCTGCACTTTGCAATGCGCGAGTTGGAGCGTGAATCAGTTTGTTGGTGAGTTTATTACTCAGCTCGCGCAGCACTTTCTCCGGATCTGCGCCTGCCGCTAAAGATTGCAAACTTTTGCTCAGTAACTCTTCACGAATTTCGTTGGCTGATTTGCGATAGTCGCGAATACTATCGACGGCTTGCAGTGAACGCAACCATGTCATAAATGCAGCGCTTTCTTCACTAACAATCGCTTCAGCTTGAATCGCTTCGACTTTACGCTGCTCAATGTTGCTGTCGATGATAGATTGCAAGTCATCAACAGAATACAGATATGCGTCGTTCAGTTCACCGACTTCCGACTCTACATCTCGCGGCACCGCAATATCGACCAACAAGATAGGTTGATGCCGGCGCTGCTTTAGAGCCGTTTCGACCATACCTTTGCCAATAATAGGCAATGGGCTCGCCGTTGAGCTAATCACAATATCCGCTTTCGCCAAATGTTCAGGAATTTCGTTCAAACTGATCACTTCTGCGCCAAATTGGTCCGCTAAGCCTTGCGCGCGCTCTTTAGTGCGGTTCGCGACAATCATTTTTGTGCAACCGTTGGACGCTAAATGCTTCGCGACCAATTCAATCGTCTCACCCGCACCAACCAAAAGCACGGTTGAATCTGATAACGACTCAAAAATATGTTTTGCCAGTGTACATGCCGCATAAGCCACGGACACGGCATTACCACCAATATCTGTCTCTGTTCTTACCCGTTTGGCGACTGAGAACGTCTTTTGAAACAGTTTATCAATCGAGGCATCGACGGCTTGATGATCTCGCGAGTCAGAAAATGCTTGCTTTACCTGCCCCAAAATTTGAGGCTCACCCAACACCAGAGAGTCAAGACCGCACGATACGCGCATCAAATGCTTTATTGCAGCTTGTTCTTCATGAACATACAAACTCGGCATTAAATCTTCGCGGCTCACTTGATGAAATTGAGCAAGCCAATCGATCAACTTGCTTCGCGCTCCTTGCTTAACATCGCAGTACAACTCAGTTCGGTTACAGGTTGAAACAATCACACTGCCGTTAACTGCTTCGTGCTCTCTAAGTTGCTCGAGTGCAGGGCCGAGTTTATCCGGACCAAACGCCACCTTCTCTCGCAAGTCGACAGACGCTGTATTGTGATTAATTCCAATAGCAAGCAAGGACATCTAACGTGGTATCTCTGGGATAGGTTATAAAATAGGTCCAGAATTTTACTGTAAGCACGCATTTATTGAAAGGGTAAGCCGGATTTGTTTTCCTAAGTGCGACTTTTCAATGCTATAGTTGTGAGCGATTCCCGATGAAACTGATTAATAAGCCATCAAACATGACGTTACGCTCCTTTATTCTTTTTTTCTTGTCGAGCTTACTGCTCGCTGGTTGTTCGTCCGTTCCTGAAAGTGTTACCAGCGTTGAATGGCAAGCTCATGAGCAGCGACTCGAAACCATCCAAGATTTTCAAGCAACGGGGAAACTTGGTTATATTGGCCCAGACCAAAGACAAAATTTAAACTTCTACTGGAAACATTCTTCAGCACTAAGCCAGTTGCGTTTAACAACGATTCTCGGACAAACGGCATTAAAGCTCACCATCACCCCACAAGGCGCCACAGTAGAAACTTACGACGATCAGGTCCTTTCTTCTCGCAGTGCTAACCAGCTGATTTACCGTCTTACAGGGTTGATGATGCCCGTCGATCACATGCCTGACTGGCTATTAGGTCTACCGACCGATGCCGACAAATTCCAACTGTCTCCAACCAATACACTGCAAGCGTTAAACAAACAAATTGGTTTAAATGATTGGAGTATTGCATATCAAAGATATGGCGACGTTCAATGGCATGAACAGTCTCTCCCTCTGCCAAATAAGCTGAAACTCACCACAGCTGATGTCAAAATAAATCTAGTGATCACAAAATGGAACATCACCCAATGATTGAACTTTCAACACGCTGGCCATCACCAGCGAAATTGAATCTCTTTCTATATATCAACGGCCGTACAGAGAATGGCTACCACGAGTTACAAACCTTATTCCAATTCGTCGATCACGGCGATGAGCTCACCATTCAAGCGAACCATTCTGGTGATATTACGATTTCTCCAGACATAGAAGGTGTGCCCCTTCAAGACAATTTAATTTGGAAAGCAGCAACCGCGCTTCAAGCTTACTCAAACTGCCCTTTTGGCGCGCATATTGAGCTACAGAAAGTGCTGCCTATGGGTGGAGGCATTGGTGGGGGCTCATCGAATGCAGCTACAGCATTAGTGGCACTGAATTACTTATGGCAACTGAATCTAACTGACGACGAACTGGCTGAAATAGGTTTAAAACTGGGCGCAGATGTGCCCGTATTTGTGCGCGGATTTGCAGCTTTTGCTGAAGGTGTTGGTGAAAAACTCTCTCCTGCTTATCCCGAAGAAAAATGGTATTTAGTCGTCAGACCGAATGTATCTATTGCAACCGTAGACGTTTTTTGTCATCCAGATTTGACGCGAAACACCCCAAAACGAGATCTAGAAACACTTTTAAATACGCCAGGCGTAAACGATTGCGAAAAAATTGTACGAATGCTCTACCCAGAGGTTGATAAGCAACTTTCTTGGCTGCTACAATACGCGCCGTCAAGATTGACGGGGACAGGATCTTGCGTTTTTGCTGAATTTTCGAGCAAATCTGAAGCAGAAACTATCCTTGCACAACTCTCTGATAAAGTCTCGGCATTTGTCGCTCAAGGGCGCAATATTTCGCCATTAAAAGAGACTTTGGCTGAATACCAATCAGCCTCACACCGACCTATTTAAACTGGACGCAAACCCGAGGTTTCCACCGTGCCTGATATGAAGCTATTTGCTGGTAACGCAACACCTGAACTAGCCCAACGTATTGCTGATCGTCTTTACATCTCTCTTGGTGATGCATCTGTTTCTCGCTTTTCTGATGGCGAAGTTGCAGTTCAAATCAATGAGAATGTTCGTGGTAGCGATGTTTTCATCATTCAATCCACTTGTGCACCGACTAACGACAACCTAATGGAATTGGTTGTTATGATTGATGCAATGCGCCGTGCTTCAGCAGGCCGTATCACTGCAGTTATCCCTTACTTCGGCTACGCTCGCCAAGACCGTCGTGTACGTTCTGCGCGTGTGCCAATTACTGCAAAAGTTGTTGCTGATTTCCTATCTAACGTTGGTGTTGACCGCGTTCTAACTATCGACCTACACGCAGAGCAAATTCAAGGCTTCTTCGATGTACCTGTAGACAACATCTTCGGCACGCCAGTGCTACTTGAAGATATGCAGGCTCGCGGTCTAGATAACCCTGTAGTGGTATCTCCTGACCTAGGTGGCGTTGTTCGTGCTCGTGCAACAGCAAAAGCACTAGGCGACATCGACATCGCAATCGTAGATAAGCGTCGTCCACGTGCAAACGTTTCTGAAGTAATGAACCTAATCGGTGATGTTGAAGGTCGTGACTGTGTGATCGTTGATGACATGATCGACACAGGTGGCACACTATGTAAAGCAGCTGAAGCACTAAAAGAGCGCGGTGCTAAGCGTGTATTCGCTTACGCTACTCACGCAGTATTCTCAGGCAACGCTGCGGATAACATCAAGAACTCAGTTCTTGACCAAGTTATCGTAACTGACTCTATCTCTCTGTCTAAAGAGATGGCTGCAACAGGTAAAGTGACAACACTAAGCCTATCTCGCATGCTGGCTGAAGCGATTCGTCGTATCAGCAACGAAGAGTCAATCTCTGCAATGTTCAACTAATACGAACATTTCAGTTACACTGATTTCAAAAGCACCCCTCTTTGGGGTGTTTTTTATTTGTACTGATAACTAGAAAATCCCTTGGTCGCCCACTGCGAGAATTCTGTGCTATCATACTGCGCTTTTTGAGATTCCAGAGAGATCCTAACCTTGACTCAACCAATCAAACTTCTTGTTGGTCTTGCTAATCCGGGACCAGAATACGCCAGAACTCGTCACAATGCGGGCGCTTGGGTTGTAGAAGAATTAGCACGCGTTCACAACGTTACACTGAAGAACGAACCAAAGTTTTTTGGTCTAACAGGACGCATTATGGTCAATGGCCAGGATCTCCGTTTGCTTATCCCAACCACCTTCATGAATCTATCAGGTAAATCGATCGCAGCGCTTGCGAAATTTTATCAAATTAAACCTGAAGAGATCATGGTTGCTCATGACGAGCTAGACTTACCGCCAGGTGTCGCTAAGTTTAAAAAAGGTGGGGGTCACGGTGGACACAACGGTCTGCGTGACACCATTAGCAAACTGGGCAATAACAAAGATTTTTATCGTCTTCGTATTGGCATTGGTCATCCGGGACACAAAGATAAAGTGGCGGGTTTTGTATTAGGTAAAGCGCCAGCTAAAGAGCAAGAGCTTTTAGATGCAGCAGCTGATGAGGCTGTTCGTTGTCTAGATATCCTGATTAAGGATGGCCTATCTAAAGCACAAAATCGCCTCCACACGTTCAAAGCTGAATAAGGTTACTATCATGGGTTTTAAATGTGGCATCGTTGGTCTACCTAACGTAGGTAAATCAACTCTGTTCAACGCACTAACTAAAGCGGGTATCGAAGCAGCAAACTTCCCGTTCTGTACCATTGAACCAAACACTGGTGTGGTTCCTGTGCCGGATCTACGTCTAGACGCACTAGCTAAGATCGTTAACCCACAGAGAGTTCTTCCAACGACGATGGAGTTCGTGGACATCGCAGGTCTTGTTGCTGGTGCATCACGTGGTGAAGGTTTAGGTAACAAATTCCTAGCTAACATCCGTGAAACAGACGCGATTGGCCACGTTGTACGTTGTTTTGAAAACGAAAACATTGTTCATGTTTCAGGTAAAGTTTCACCTATCGAAGATATCGAAGTGATCAACCTCGAACTTGCAATGGCTGACCTAGATTCTTGTGAGCGAGCGATTCAACGTAACGCGAAGAAGGCAAAAGGCGGCGATAAAGACGCAAAATTTGAACTAACCGTACTAGAGAAACTGTTACCAGTACTAACTGAAGGCGGCATGGCACGCACAGTTGAGCTATCTAAAGAAGAGTTAGCAGCGATCGGCTACTTAAACTTCCTAACACTGAAGCCAACTATGTACATTGCAAACGTAAACGAAGATGGCTTCGAAAATAACCCATATCTAGATGCGGTTCGTGAGTTCGCTGAAAAAGAAAACAATGTCGTTGTACCTGTATGTGCAGCTATCGAATCTGAACTATCTGAACTAGAAGATGAAGATCGCGAAGAATTCCTAGCAGATATGGGGATCGAAGAGCCGGGTCTGAACCGTGTAATTCGCTCTGGTTACGAACTACTGACTCTACACACCTACTTCACAGCAGGTGTTAAAGAAGTACGTGCTTGGACAATCCCTGTTGGTGCAACTGCGCCTCAGGCGGCAGGTAAGATCCACACTGACTTCGAGAAAGGCTTTATTCGTGCAGAAGTAGTCGGTTACGACGATTTCATCCAATTCAATGGTGAAAATGGCGCAAAAGACGCAGGTAAATGGCGTCTAGAAGGTAAAGACTACATCGTAAAAGATGGTGATGTTGTACACTTCCGCTTCAATGTTTAATTAAATGAATGAATTCTAAACACTTCATTTACACTAAAAGCCAGCTGTTAAGCTGGCTTTTTTAATACCTTAAGTAAATGAACAAAAATAAATTACGCAACTGCAAGCTAATTTATTTCCAGTTTTAGATCATAAACACGCCTCTTTGTTTAAAAAGGAAGCGAACGAGGTTTTTTCCGAAATTTATTAAAAAAAACTGTTGACGGATCTCACTCAACTTCGCATAATGCGCGCCGTTCCCAACGACAAGGCAACAAAGCGTTGAGAACAAAAAATATGGTTTTGGCTACGTAGCTCAGCTGGTTAGAGCACATCACTCATAATGATGGGGTCACAGGTTCGAATCCCGTCGTAGCCACCATTCCTAAATGTTCTTTTTATCAGAGCAGTTAGGAATAGATGCGGAAGTGGCGGAATTGGTAGACGCACCAGATTTAGGTTCTGGCGCCGCAAGGTGTGAGAGTTCAAGTCTCTCCTTCCGCACCATATTTCAAATAGTCATTGTGACTATTGCCTGCAGGTCTATCGCCAAGCGGTAAGGCAGCGGCTTTTGATGCCGCCATTCCCTGGTTCGAATCCAGGTAGACCTGCCATTATTCAAGTGCGATTCCTTTATAAAAGGGGTTGTCACTGAGAGCGTGAAGGTTTATATTGTCTCGCTCCAAAAGATGGCTACGTAGCTCAGCTGGTTAGAGCACATCACTCATAATGATGGGGTCACAGGTTCGAATCCCGTCGTAGCCACCATGAACAACGTTATTTAGGTCTTTACCAATTACCTTGATAACTACAGAATAAGTTGCGGAAGTGGCGGAATTGGTAGACGCACCAGATTTAGGTTCTGGCGCCGCAAGGTGTGAGAGTTCAAGTCTCTCCTTCCGCACCATTATTAAAGTCTCTTTTATTAGAGCAATGTAGGGCTATCGCCAAGCGGTAAGGCA
>NZ_JAHGAM010000044.1:0-19488 GCF_030248595.1 Vibrio sp. D417a
GTTTAGGGCTGAAAATAAAAGGGTCACTTTAGTGACCTTTTTTGTATTTAAAAGTCACTACAATGTACTGGATTACCGAGGGATATTGCTTTTACCATTCACATCCCGGACAATACGCCCCTTTCAAAATTCAACAAGAGCTAATGAAATGACAGCTGCTATCTATTTGGTTAAAGGTCGTGAGAAATCGGTCAAGCGCAAGCACCCTTGGATCTTCTCTCGAGGCATCAACAAAGTTGAGGGCGAACCTGCTCTTGGCGAAACGGTTGATGTATTCACTCACGACGGTAAATGGCTAGCTAAGGCGGCATATTCGCCAGCTTCACAAATTCGTGCTCGTATTTGGAGTTTTGATAAAGAAGAAATCGACACCGCGTTTTTCGTTAAACGACTTAAAGACGCACAACTTCTTCGTGAAGACATTATCGAACGTGATGGCCTTACGGGTTATCGCCTTATCGCAGCAGAGTCTGACGGCTTACCAGGCGTTACGATCGACCGTTACCAAAATTTCTTTGTGTGCCAACTTCTCAGTGCTGGCGCAGAACACAATAAGCAGGCTGTTGTTGACGCTCTGGTTGAGTGCTTCCCTGATTGTAATGTGTATGAGCGCTCTGACGTGGCCGTTCGTAAAAAAGAAGGTTTAAAAGAGATCACGGGCGTCTTGCACGGCGAAGAGCCACCTAAATCGGTCGTCATCGAAGAAAATGGCGTAAAGATTAGTGTAGATATCGTTGGCGGACACAAAACAGGTTTCTACCTAGATCAACGAGATAGTCGCCAGCAAGCGATGAAATATATGAAAGGCAAAGAAGTTCTTAACTGCTTCTCTTACACTGGTGGCTTCGGACTTTACGCTCTAAAAGGTGATGCAAAGCGTGTGATTAACGCTGACGTATCACAACCTGCTTTAGATACCGCAAAATTCAACGCAGAGCTAAACGATTTTGATATTTCGAAGAAGCGTGCCGTGTTCCTAAATGCAGACGTGTTTAAGCTGCTTCGTGAGTATCGTGATCAAGGAACTCAGTTCGATGTGGTTATTATGGACCCACCGAAGTTCGCAGAGAGCAAAGCACAACTAAACGGCGCATGTCGTGGTTACAAAGACATCAACATGCTAGCAATGCAAATTCTAAAACCGGGCGGCACGCTACTGACCTACTCTTGCTCTGGCTTGATGGATCAAGTTCTGTTCCAGAAAATCATCGCTGATGCAGCCGTAGACGCTAACCGCCAAGTAAAGTTTGTGGAGCGTTTTGAACAAGCCGCTGACCACCCAACCGATACCGCATATCCAGAAGGTTTCTACTTAAAAGGTTTTGCATGTAAAGTGCTTTAATTATTGCCTGAACTTACTGCATTACTAAATGAAAAACGGAGCTTTCGCTCCGTTTTTCATTTTGAATCATTTACTCTCGTAATTGTTCAAGATTAGAAATCAAACTATTGGCAATATCAGAAGCAGAAGCTCCGTCAAAATTAACCTCCAACTGTTGTCCATCTTTATTTATGGTCAGAGTTGAGTTACCTCCACTTTCAGTCACCGCCACCGTGATATCATCCACGCTTCCGTGATAATCGCCAGAGCCGAGATCATCAAGTAATGTGGAAATATCAGTACCACTCATATCATCAAATACATCGGTAAAATCGAGCTGATCCCCGTCACTGAAATCCGTCACGGTGTCAGTTGCGGATTGCATCTCTGTCCACTTGAAGATGTCATCACCTCCGCCACCAGTCAAAATATCATTACCTAGACCACCAATTAGAATATCATTACCATCGGTGCCTACAAGAACATCATCTTGGTCTGTTCCCATGATGATATTAGGCTCTTGCTGTAACGAAGCAGTCTGTGTACCGAAAGCGGTCACTGTTTCAAAAGAGACATTGTTAAAATCAATATCAACGGTTGCAGTGGTATCGCTTTCTAAACCATCTGAGTCAATCGCTTTGTAATCAAACGAGTCGTTTACATTATTAAAACTTGTAATCTGAGTACCAACTAGAGTAAAGCTGGCTTTATCACTTGAACTGTCTGTTTCAGGGAACAAGCGAATCTCATCAAAACTACCATTACTTAGCGATACGTCAGCGTAACCTTCTTGATTACCAGTAAATATGATGTCACTGGTGTGTATGGTTTGTATATCAACAAGAGTATCGCCCATATAAAAGTATGCTTGAATCCAAGCGCCGCCACTGTTAAACCTATCATTCAAGCTTGCTAGGTTTAACCTTGCTTCTTTAGCTTCAAGCCCTTCATCTAATTCAATGGCAATGAACTCACTCGTACTAATTTCATCCCCTTGGCCAGTTTCGCCCGGTGACACTACAACTAAACCTACCTGCTGAGCGGCAAAGTCAACCTTGATTTGAGCATTATTGATAAAGTCACCATTACCATCAATGGTTCCTCCAAAGAAACTTAAACCGTTAACATCGACTGAATCGGCAATGAAGTCTTTAGAAAATTCATCGAGTAAATCTTGGGAATCAAAGCTTTGCTCATCAAAGAAATCTTCCGTTAGTGCATATCTGACTTCCGTAGTTTCTGGAATCACATCACCAATGTCCAATATGACTTCATTGTTCTGATCATCCAAGTAATAGAGATAGCCATAGTCTGGAAGCGTCGTGACACAGATACTCGTTTCTTTATCATCTTGAAGATCAAAGTCATCTTCAAAGTCTTGCGCATGTGGTGCAAAGTCAATTAAAGCGTCTCCTCCCACACTAAGGTCAACCGAAATGCCAAAGTCTTCTACTGTCGGAGGTGTATTGTCATCATCAATAATCGTACCAAGGCCTGACGCTGCAGGTGATTGCCCTTGAATCGAACCAGTTAAAACAAAGTTTTCTGAAGATTCATAAATCTGGTCTTCAACAGTGTTTACCGTAACACTAAAGTTAGTATCACTCGCAGGTACGGAGACATCAAACGTTCCATCAGGGTTTACCGCAATAACTTCCGTCGTGTTATCAGCATAAGTAATGGTCACACTCGTAGCGTTAAAATCTTCTCCAGCGACAGCGGTTCCGTCTAAGAGAGACATACTAACCATAATCGCAACCGCACTTGCATTACTCAGTGTAACGTTAAATTTCGCATCGTTACCTTCCACCACTTGAATATCCGTAATTTCAGTGACAGTTGGTATGTCTGCATCATCGTTAATCGTTACGGTACCGACCGCAGCAGTTGTTTGCACAGCAGTGGCACCGGATAATGTAAAGTTCTCATCACCCTCATAAATATCATCGTTTAACGTCACCATAGTAACGCTAAATGTTGTGTCTAAAGCTGGTACAATGACATCAAACGTACCATCTGGGTTCACTGAAATAACGTCGGTACTACTATCAGCGTAGGTAACGGTTACTGTCGTATTTGTATAATCCGAACCTCCTTCAGCTGTCCCATTTGCTAATGTCATATTAACAACGGTGTTTGTGGTACTTGCATTGCTTAAAGTGACTTCAAGCGTTGCCAGCTCACCTTCACTAACTATGGCATCCGTAATCGCTGCTACAGTCGGTCGGTCATCATCAGGATCTGGTCCTGGGCCACTACCATCATCAACAATAGTACCGGTACCAATCACAGAGCCAACTTGGTTATCAGTGTTACCTGATAACGTAAAGGTTTCAGGTCCTTCGAATAAGTCATCATCTGTTGTACTTACAGAAACACTATAAGTCGTATCATTTGCGGGCACATCGACAATAAAGCTGCCATCTGGATTTACCGTAACGACTTCTATGCCGCCACTCTCATAAGTAATTGTTACTGAAGTATCGGTGTAATCCACACCGCCTTCTGCTGATCCGTCAGTCAGCATCATATTGACAGTGGTGTTGGTGGTGCTTTCATTACTCAACGTTACATCTAGTGTTGCAATATCACCTTCGTTTACCGTTGTAGAGGTAATCGCTGCAACTGTTGGGCGATCGTCATCTGGATCAGGTCCTGGCCCCGAACCATCATCAAGAAGAGTCCCTGTACCCATTGCAGATGTAATTTGAGTGGCAGTTTTACCCGAGAGTGTTAAAGTCTCTGCGCCTTCGAATAGGTCATCATCAATAGTATTCACTGTGACGCTGAATGAGACGTCGTTCGCGGGAACTGAAACATCAAATGTTCCGTTTGCGTTGACAGTAATGACATCTGTTGAGTTATCCGCATAGGTAACTGTAACCGATGTATTGATGTAGTCTATGCCCCCCTCTGCGCTACCATCAGCGAGCACCATATTGACCAAACTTTCACTATCACTAGGGTTACTTAAAGTAACATCAAAAATGATAGGTTCACCTTCATTAACCACTTCACTAGAAATAGAGGCAACGCTGACTGTATCGTTATCAAGAATCGTTACCGTGCCTGTAACCGGAGTTGTTTGTATCTCGGTCTGTCCAATTAATGTAAAATTTTCATCGCTTTCGAACAGCTCATCGTCGGTGGTACTTATCACAACGTCAAAGGTCATATCACCAGCTGGTACGGACACATTAAATGTACCATCAGGGTTCACAGGGATAACGTCTGATGAACTATCTGCATAGGTAACAGTAACAGACGATTTGGTGTAATCTACCCCTCCCTCTGCTGTGCCATCATTAAGTGTCAGATTAACGAGAGTATCCGTAGTGCTTAGGTTACTCAAAGTGACAACCAACGTAGCAGACTCACCTTCGTTTACGGTTGTATCACTAATTGCCGCAACAACCGGACGGTCATCGTCCGGATCTGGACCCGGACCACTGCCGTCGTCCACTATCGTCGCCGTCCCCGTATCACTGCCTTGTACCGCCCCAATGCCAGTTACCGTCACACTGAAATCTTCAGGGCCTTCATAAACGGTGTCATCAATGGAAGCGATACGCACATCAAACTCAGTTTGCCCGGCTGGCACCGTTACCACGCCATCGTTTGGCACTGTGACCCAACCGCTTCCCGTGTTGTATTCTAGGGTGCCCAAATCTCCAACTTCGGTATCGCCAAGATTAAGACCCAACTCCACTTGCGTTTCCGCTTCAGAGGCGTTCGATAAGGTGACTTTGAAGTTCGCAGTCTCACCCTCATTAATGGTGCCAGCATCGGTAATAGTCACGCTTGGGCGGTCATCATCGGGATCAGGTCCTGGACCACTGCCGTCATCCACTATCGTTGCCGTTCCCGTATCGCTGCCTTGCACTGCGCCAATGCCAGTCACCGTCACACTGAAATCTTCAGGGCCTTCATAAACAGCGTCGTCAACAGAAGCAATGCGCACATCAAATTCGGTTTGCCCGACTGGCACCGTCACCACGCCATCGTTTGGCACTGCAACCCAACCACTTCCCGTGTTGTATTCTAAGGTGCCTAAGTCACCGACTTCGGTATCGCCGAGATTAAGACCCAACTCTACTTGCGTTTCCGCTTCAGACGCGTTCGATAAGGTGACTTTGAAGTTCGCCGTATCCCCCTCATTGATGGTGCCAGCGTTTGAAATAGTCACGCTTGGACGATCATCATCCGGATCAGGGCCCGGACCCGTGCCGTCATCCACTATCGTCGCCGTACCCGTATCACTGCCTTGTACTGCACCAATGCCGGTTACTGTCACACTGAAATCTTCAGGGCCTTCATAAACGGCATCATCAATAGAAGCAATGCGCACATCAAATTCGGTTTGCTCGGCTGGCACGGTCACCACGCCATCATTTGGTACTGCAACCCAACCACTTCCCGTGTTGTATTCTAAGGTACCTAAGTCACCGGCTTCAGTGTCACCCAAGTTGAGACCTAGCTCGACTTGAACAGTGGACTCGGAGGCATTCGACAGCGTCACTTTGAAGTTCGCCGTATCACCCTCATTAATCGTGCCAGCGTCAGTGATGGTCACATTCGGGCGGTCATCATCCGGATCGGGACCAGGGCCACTGCCGTCGTCCACTATCGTTGCTGTACCCGTATCGCTGCCTTGTACCGCCCCAATGCCAGTCACCGTCACACTGAAGTCTTCAGGGCCTTCATAAACGGCGTCATCAATGGAAGCGATACGCACATCAAACTCGGTTTGCCCAGCTGGCACCGTTACTACGCCATCGTTTGGCACTGCAACCCAACCGGAGCCTGTGTTGTATTCTAAGGTGCCTAAGTCTCCAACTTCGGTGTCACCTAAGTTCAGGCCTAGCTCGACTTGAACTGTAGACTCGGAGGCGTTCGATAGCGTCACTTTGAAGTTCGCGGTCTCACCCTCATTGATGGTGCCAGCATCGGTAATAGTCACATTCGGGCGGTCATCATCCGGATCAGGGCCTGGACCACTGCCGTCATCCACTATCGTTGCCGTACCCGTATCGCTGCCTTGTACTGCCCCAATGCCAGTTACCGTGACACTGAAACCTTCTGGGCCTTCGTACACCGCGTCATCAATGGAAGCAATACGCACATCAAATTCAGTTTGCCCAGCTGGCACCGTTACCACGCCATCGTTTGGCACTGCAACCCAACCGGAGCCTGTGTTGTATTCCAAGGTGCCTAAGTCACCGGCTTCGGTATCGACGAGATTAAGACCCAACTCCACTTGCGTTTCCGCTTCAGAGGCGTTCGATAAGGTGACTTTGAAGTTCGCCGTATCACCCTCATTAATGGTGCCAGCATCGGTAATAGTCACGCTTGGACGATCATCATCCGGATCAGGTTCTGGACCACTACCGTCGTCCACTATCGTTGCCATACCTGTATCGCTGCCTTGCACCGCGCCAATACCAGTTACTGTCACACTGAAATCTTCAGGGCCTTCATAAACGGCATCATCAATAGAAGCAATGCGCACATCAAACTCGGTTTGCCCTGCTCGCACCGTCACCACACCATCATTTGGTACTGCAACCCAACCGCTTCCCGTGTTGTATTCTAAGGTGCCCAAGTCACCGGCTTCGGTGTCACCTAAGTTGAGGCCAAGCTCGAGTTGAACTGTAGACTCGGAGGCGTTCGACAACGTCACTTTGAAATTCGCTGTCTCACCCTCATTGATGGTGCCAGCATCGGTAATAGTCACATTCGGGCGGTCATCATCCGGATCGGGGCCTGGACCACTGCCGTCATCCACTATCGTTGCCGTACCGGTATCGCTGCCTTGCACTGCCCCAATGCCAGTCACCGTCACGCTGAAATCTTCTGGGCCTTCGTACACCGCGTCATCAATGGAAGCGATACGCACATCAAACTCGGTTTGCCCTGCAGGCACCGTCACCACGCCATCGTTTGGCACTGCAACCCAACCACTTCCCGTGTTGTATTCTAAGAGACCTAAGTCACCGGCTTCGGTGTCACCTAAGTTGAGAGTCAGTTCAACCTCAACATCTATAGCTGATGGATTAGATAACGACACTTTAAAGCTAGCCGTTTCACCCTCATTAACTATCCCTGCATCGCTCATCGTTACCGTTGGGCGATCATCATCAGGACTTAAACCTGGCCCACTACCATCATCAACAATGGTTGCCACCCCGGTTGCAGGTGTATTTTGTTCTTCTGTTGTGCCAGAAAGCGTAAACGTTTCTGGGCCTTCGAATATAGAGTCATCTATAGAGTCGAGAGAAACCGTAAACCCGCTTTCATCTAATGGGACCGAGACTGTAAAAGTACCGTTATCATCAACCAAGATTTCTTCCGTTGTACCATCAGAAAATGTTATGAGAACACGCTCATTAACGTAGTCACTTCCGCTCTCGTCAGTTGAACCGCCAGTTGCGGTACCATCAAGTAGCGACAAAGTGACATCAGTATTGTCCTCTGTTGCTTGGTTTAAAGTAATATCGAATACAACCTGATCACCTTCGTTGATAGTCGGACTGGATATTTCCTGAACAATTATCGTTGCAGTAATGGGGGTTGCTGTTGGTTCTGGTGGTTGTATTTGGAGAATATCGAGTAGCGTCTCTACCTGAGTACTTGAAAATCCTGTTCCGTCAGTTCCCACTGTCTCAAAATTGGTACTGGCGAGTAATTCAGCACCTGTGCGATCTATAGCTCCCGTATTCTGTGGGCTAGACCCGTTTCCTTCACCTGCAGCAGGTTCAAACTCTTCACCCAGCTCAGTCGGGTCTTCCCCACTCGCAATTGCTTCAATTAACGCAGTGATATCATCAGTTACATTTATTGAACTTCCTTGTGGTGTCACCTGCTCGATAACAAGTTCAGAAGTATCTGATACTTCATCGATTATTAACTCTCCTGGTTGAGGTAGTTGACCCTGACCTAAAGTCCTAATCTCACCGTCCAACCCGATAACGACAATGTTGCCCGCCAATGAGCTAAAAGTTACACGTTCCATATCTACCTCGCCCCACTTCAAACCAAGTCAAAAGTTTGTCACCCCTACATTTACGTCTATAGTTTAGTCAAAATCATCATATTTTCGTTGTATGTGTAGCTTGTAGGACGTTTGATAACTCTAGGGGCAGAGTTACAAAAAAGCGCAGAGTGACACAGGCCGTGAAACGCTATGATATTAAGAATTCAAGCTTTTCTCCGAGCTAAACTTGCTATGTTGCTAAGCAACATTCGACATATGTGCTAAGGTTTTAAAAGGCGAAATCTTGGATTTTTGAAACAAAAGCTTTGTTTTAACAGTAGGTTGATAAATCCCTTACTCAAGCACTGTTATTTATGATGTTTCGTCTCAGTAATGAGATGAAATAGCAAAAAGCAACACGAATTTTTAGGAGAAATACCGTGAAATGGAACCGACTAAATATTGCTTGCTGCTGTAGTTTAATGGTGTCTATACCCGTTTTCGGTCAAACTTTAGAGCAAGCCGTGGCATTGACGTTAAAAAACAACCCTGACATTAAGAGTGCATTTAATGAATTTACGAGCCGAAAATACGTAAATGAAGCATCTTCGGGTGCTTACTTGCCCTCTATTGATCTAGATGCGGGTATTGGGTATGAAGGATTAGACCCTTCTGACGAGGTGGGACGTGGAGATACAGATTACACTCGAAAAGAAGCATCGGTGACACTAACCCAACTTATCTGGGACGGCAGTGCGACTCTTAATGATATAGACCGAACTGCAGCGGATGCTGAATCAGTAAGATTTCAACTTTTGGCCGACGCATCGGATAAAGCACTTGAAGTCACCAAAGTGTATCTAGACGCTGTAAAAGCTTACGAAATACTCAAGCTGTCTGAAAACAACCTGGCTGTTCACAAAGATATCTACGATGACATTAAAAAACGAGTCAACTCGGGTATCGGCTCTACCGCTGACTTAACGCAAGTAGAAGCACGTTTGGCAAAAGCACACGGCAACTTAGCCGCTGCTCAAAATAACCTGTATGACTCTCACACGATGTTCACTCGTTTAGTCGGTCAAACACCGCAAGGGCTAATCTTTCCGAGAGCGGACCAAAACTTTATTCCGTACACAATTGATGAAGCGGTAGGCTTGGCATTTGAACTGCACCCCGTTATTCAAGTCGCACTCGCAGACGTAGACTCGGCTAAGTTTCAATACAAACAGTCTAAAGGTGTTAACTACCCAACCATTTCCATTGAAGCTTCGCAAACATGGCGTGACGACGCTGATGGTTTAAAAGGTCGCAGTGATGAGACACTTGCCATGCTGCGCCTACGCTACAACCTATTCAATGGCGGCAGTGATGCAGCGAACTCAGAAAACTTCGCCTACCAGCTAAATAAAGCAAAAGACTTGCGTGAAGGTGCCTATCGCAATGTTGAAGAAGGGTTAAGACTTTCTTGGAGTGCGCTTGATTTAACATTACAACAAAAAGAGTTTCTATCAGATCATGTAGACTCTGCGTCTGAGACCGTAATTGCTTACGAGAAGCAATATCGCATCGGTAAACGAACACTGCTTGATCTATTGAACACTGAAAACGAGCTCTTTGAGGCGCGTAAAGACTACTTAGATTCTAAATACGCAGAGCAGTACGCCAAATATCGAGTGATGAACGCAACAGGTCAACTGTTGAGTGCATTAAGGGTCGAAATGCCTAAAGAATGGCTAGAAGAAGTGGAGTATTAATTATGAAACACATAACTCTTATTGCACTCTCATTGATGATTTCGGCATGCAGTTCATCCGATAAAGGCGATGAGTATGATTACATCGATACGCCAATTGCCGATCAGTGGGCTGATCATATAGATGATGACTCAGACGGTGTTATTAACGAGCGCGATTTGTGTCCGGGTACCCCTTTAGGTGCCGAGATAGATAACGATGGTTGCGGCTCGTATGTAGACTCCTCACAAGAAATGCAAATTCGAGTCCTATTTGCGAACGATTCCGATGTTATAAACCCTATCTTTACGCAACAAATTCGTGAGCTGTCCGATTTCTTGAAAGAGTACCCAAATACGTCTATCGAGATTCAGGGCTATGCTAGTCGCACTGGTACTGCAGAACACAATCTCGACTTATCCAAGCGCCGGGCTGAGAACGTTAGAAAAGAACTCATGATGAATGGTATTAATGGAGATAGAGTTACCATTGTGGGCTATGGAGACACAGTGCTTGCAACACAAGGCACTGACCAAGTGAGTCACGCGCTAAACCGTCGAGTAACCGCAACAGTGATTGGTCACAAGGGTGAAGTTAAGAAAGAGTGGACCGTTTTCACTACACTTCCAAAAAGCTAACACAACCATAAACAGAACGTAAAAATAAAAGGTCTAGCAAATTGCTAGACCTTTTTTGATTTTCAATTTTACCTAAATGGTAACGCCACTACATATCTTTGTATTGCGCCTCTAAACTTGCAATCAAGCTTTGAGTCACATCATCAACGCTTGCACCGTCAAAATGGATGTCTAATGTCGAGCTACCTTTTGTAATACTCAGGTTTGTCTCAGAGCTGCCATCTGGTGCTACTTCTACGTGATACTCTCCGACATCACCAGTATGATCACCTGATTGAAGATCATTAAGAAGCTCTCCAATTTCATCTTTAGATAAGTCATCAAAGAGATCAGAGAAGTCTAGAGTGTCTTCATCTTTATTGAAGTCAGTGACGGTATCAACATCGTTAGTGACTTCACTCCACTTAAAGATGTCGGCCCCTTCAGACCCTGTTAAAGTATCACTACCTAAACCACCAATCAGAATATCATCCCCTTCACCGCCAACGAGTATGTCGTTGCCACCATGACCAAATAGTAAATCATCACCAGCGCCGCCATATAAATTATCCGATTTATCTCCTTGGTGAGTTTGGTTGAATTCTTCCAAGTTATTTCTAACGTACTCATGTATATCTTCGCCGTCAACGGTAGACACATCCAGACCCGTTTGCTGCGCCACATGTGATTGAATCGCACTTAAGCCTTGTTCATTACCACCAAACTCAATTAAGTCACCTAACAAGATATCGTTACCTTCACCTCCTTGAATAGTGTCTGAACCTTGTTTGAGAGGTACATCTTGACCCAATATCGTTTCAGCAAGCTTAGTAACATCAATATCTGACTCTACCACACCATCAGTGTCATACTGCTTGAGTGTATGTTCATCAACGCCACTCCCAAGACCTATCGCTTCTATAGAGGACAATGCCGCTAGTACTTGATACATGTGTTGAGCTTGTGTCGAGCTATTCCCTTCATCGTAATAACGGATAGAGCCATAATATCTGTCGATATCACCAAGGATTCTTCCTGTTAGCGGTGAATAAACCTTACCGTAACTATCTATAACGACATCACCTTTGTAGGTAACTGTTTGTCCGTATGAGTAATTGTTTTTACTCGCAATATCTTGCAGGGTAACAAGCTTGCCAGAATTATCGACGTCCAAAATCACTTTCGAGAATTCACTCGGTGCTACACCATAGAGGTATGTTGCTCTATTTGGTTGACCATCCGTAACAAAGTACGTGATATTTTGGCCATTAGGGTTAGGTTGACTGCTGAACCATTCAACGGCCGACTGTAAGCCCGCCTCATAGTTTGTGCCGCCAGAACCCTCATCATCAATTACACGATTCAACTCTTCTACAAACTCTTTTCTTGCTGTAAGAGAACTCAAGTCAACAGAAATCACCGCTGATGCACTTGAAGCAAATTCACTAAGGTGAATATTCACTGTCCCTGGCTTCTCTCCTTGATTTACCGCACTTAACAGCTCATCAAACACGTCTAGCACTTCTTGCTTCGCAGTTCCTACCCAGTTACCCATGCTCCCTGAAGTATCCAGAACAAATGCGATGTTGTAGTCCTGACCTGCAATGATCTCCAATCCTTGAACATCACCAACAATAATATCGTGATCGTCACTACCCGTTATCTGATCATTCCCATGAGATCCCGACTCCAACACATAGTCACGAGCTGTAAGCTCAACGGATTCAGTTGTTGAAGCTGCGTCATTATTTGATCCTTCAACAGACGTAGCAGTAACGCTTAGCGGGAACTCTAAGCTGCCTTCATAATCGAATGGCACTCTGATATCCAGGGAAAGCTTACCATCTGTACCAAGAGTGACAGGGTAATCTCCATTTGAATCTTGCTTAATTGCGAGCCCATCAACATACACGTCAACACCGTCTGGTAGATCTTGTACAAGAGCAGTCTGCGCTAAATCCTCACTTCCATCGACATCAACTAGGTCAACATCCACATCGACCGAAATCCAGCGATCTTGAAGCACTTCATAAGTGCCATCAGGTTTCAAATCAACAATTTTGTCTGCAAAAACAACGCGTTCAATTTCATATAAATGATCACCTCGGTCATCACTACCTGTATGATCGTTTACCGAATCGATAGAACGACTATCTAATAAAATCCAATATGGAACTTTACCGCCATGATCGTCTTTGAAGGTCATTTTGTAGTCATCAAAGTTCCCTGTTAAGTAGACTGTATCTTTACCATCATGCAGAGTAAGACTGGTCGCGTCATCACCATAAAACGTATCATTGTTACCACCGCCAACAAATACGTCATCGCCACCGCCACCATAGAATACATCGTTGAAATCTGTCCCAACAAACAAGCTGTCGGTGTCACTTAAGTCAGTATTGACTCCCAACACAACACCAGCGTGTGTATTAATTTTAGGTACTGCATTATCCAACCCAAGGTTGGCTGCGACAGCCTCATTTTCGATATTGGTATTATTTATTGCCGATGTAGCTAAGTGGTGGTTTGGATCAATAGCATCTCGTTTAACTAAGTCGCCAACATTGATCGTGATCGTAGGTGCATCTGCGATAGCAACAACATTGATATCAAGTGTATTTGTTACGCCAGTATTTGTGGTATAGCTAATTAATGGAACATCACCTGACCAGTGCTCGGTAGGTTCAAATACGTAACTACCATCTTGGTTTACTATTAAAGTGCCACTGGTCAAAGATACGTTTTCACCTACCGCATAGTCAGTGCCATTAATAGTAATGTGATCAACCATCAGGGTGTTGTCGTCATCAAAGTCATTACGCAATACGTTACCCTGTAGCGAATTATCTTCGTTGGTCTTCCCAATATCACTTTCCGTTTCCGTCGGTAAGTTCTCATGTACTACAACATTGATCGCCAAGTTAGATTCTGCTGAATCACCATTCGCGCGTTCTGTACTCGTTGCCGTCAAATTGATTGTGAAGTCATCATGGGAGCCCGCAGGTGGAGTCACAGTAAGTGCATCTAATGCCCAACTTGTCACGTCCAGTTCTTCATCAATAGTTGCGACAGTAATAGAACTATTTCCATCTGAAAGGATCGCACCTACAGGTAAGCCAGTTAGCGTGACTTTAAGTGATTCAGAGCCATCTGTATCATTTAAGCTTGCTTTAATTTCAGAGAGCGGTATCGCTGTATCTTGTAACCCTTCGTTCAGCTGGTATGTTTCGTAAAACGCAACACCATTAACTTCTTGTAGTTCAGACGTTCTGATATCAGTTACTTCTAGTGCACTTTCATCACTAACTACGTAAAGACTGCTGTTACTCAGATTGACAGGTGCTTGTCCATTAATGGATACATCCACATTAAAGTTACCCGGACCACTTTGGTTATGGTGATAAATTTCAATTGGATAAAAGCCAGATACCGAAGGGGTAAAGCTAGCACCCTTAATATCACCACTGTCACTACCCCAACGAGCTTGATCAAGTAACGTACCACCCAACTTGATTGCAAGGCTATCATCGGCTTGACCGACAAAGTCGTAACTCGAGCCAGCTTCGAGATAAACAAGAGATGTGACTAGAACGGCCTCATTTGCCAAGGTTGCATGAGTCCATAAATCTTCAACATTTGCCCAACTCAATCGAGTACCATCGGCTTCATTAAGAGCGTTGATCGCTGAGATTAGAGTCTCTCCATTGACCCCCATACCATCACTAGAGCCAACTTGAACATTACTCCATGTCGTAAAGTTAAACTCTTGTTGAGGCAATGAGTTTAATGGCGTCACTGCAATTAAGTTCGGTTTATCAGCTACAGGGTTCACGTCTATTGTCAGTGTCGACTCTTGACCAGAGCTCTGCCCATCTGTCGGTTTAAAACCAATTTGAGCGTAACTAGATTCCTGATCTCCGACTTGATTTCCGCCGAAGCTGTCACTGCCTGATTCATTTAATTCAGGTACAAAACGAACACCGTTTTCCTCAAAAAGCGATTTATCGAGGACTTGATCGATTTGTACAGACTGCCAATCGCCTTGCGAATCTCTGTACTCTAATGCTCCATCGCTAGGAAGCGTTGTAATTTGGACGGAGAGATCTGATACGTCAGAGTCCACATCGCTAATACCGAATGATGACCAATCAAGCATCACTTGAGTATCTTCATTCATCTCAACCACTGAAGGCGAAGATTCAGGAGCATCATTCACATTTACCAGAGAAACATTGACCTCGGCAGTATCAATCCCGCCAGTTCCATCGATAACCTCAACCTGAAGCGTATAATCGCCCAAGTCAACATCATCGATTGTCTTGTTCAATGAAATCTCTCCGCTTGTCGGGTCGATATCAAAAATACCATTAGTGCTCGAGCCATCTGCAAAGCGGTATACAAGCACGTCATTATCGTGATCTTCAGCAACGACCGTACCAATAACGGCCCCATTCACCGTGTTTTCGTTAACTGACCCGAAGTCGTAAACATCATCATTTGGTTTGTCACCAGCACTATCGCCGCCAGAAATAAACTCTGGAGCGTGCTGAGCATCTATAATAGAGACTGTTGCTTCATTCGAGTCACTTGCAAGCGTCGAATCTGTACCAACCGTATCAATTAGAGTCACGGTTAGGTTTTCAAGATCTTCGTAAATACCATCATCGAGAGTTTTTATATCAATCGGCGCCGACGTTTTACCCGCTGGAATCGTGACTGTGTACGTACTTGGAGCAATATAATCTTTGTCATCAACATTCCCTCCGATTGTGAATGTTACCAGTACATCTTCATCTGCTTTTTGGTCAATGTTGACGATAAATTTTGCATCACTACCTTCATCAACTGAGGATTGATCTGAGCTAATAGTCACTTTCGGTGCACTTTGGGCATCAACGATCACAACACTTGCGCTGTTATTTGAAGCAATGCTCGCATCAGCGCCATCCACCTCTTTAATGGTTACTGTGAAAGATTCTGCGCCCTCATAAATACCATCGGTGACCGTCAGTAAGTCAAGAGCAGCTGAAGATTGACCCGCAGGAACTTCAACACTCAGAACGCCAACAAAATCTTTTCCATCTTGGGCCACGCCACTATATTCGACATGAACCGTAACACTCTCATCTGCAACTTTATCAAGTGTCAGCGTAAAGCCTGCCGTTTCACCTTCATTTACGCTGTTTTGAACGGCACTAATACTAACTAAAGGTGCAGGATCAGAATCCACAATATTTGCGTTACCAGTTGCAATACCATTACTGGTGACACTACCGATTTCCGTAACCGTCAGACCAAAGCTCTCATCACCTTCATGGACATTATCTAGTTTGGTCGGGACTGCGACTTTAATTTCAGCGACACCTGGAGGTATATTAACGTCTCCATTAGGCGCTATATCTAATGTTTGAGTTTGACCATGAGTATCCACATAGGTCACTACCATAGTGCCTAGATCAACATCTTCCGCAGTATAGCTATCATTTGTTGTTGACTTCAGATTGACGACAACGGCCTCTTGAACAGGGTTAGAGAGTAAAACGGTAAATATTGCGTCAGTTCCTTCAATTACATCGCCAGCATCTATTACGCTAAGTTCTGTACTATCATTATCAAGAACTGTTGCCGTCCCCGTTTCACCTCCGAGCTCAAGAACGATCGTTTCGCTGCTTTCCACAACCAAGTCATCAATAGTCGGAATCGATATTTCGAAGCTACTTATACCTGCTGGGACAATCAAGTAACCACCTAAGAAAACAACACCATTTGTGTAGGTTGCATTCGATAGATTTACGTCATTCTTATCAACTGAAGAACCTTGAGCAAGCATATCAACTTGGTACTTAACAGCAGTGCTGGTGACTTCATCTAAAACAACCGAGAACGTGATATTGTCACCCTCGGTCACACTATCACCGATCACAGACAGACTTGGCCCGTTTTCCGCAATATTACCATCTAACATTTCGTTAACGATATTGACTGTAGATGGATCGCTAACGCCATTTTCAGAGTCGACTGCCACATATCCAAAGCTATCTCCGGCAGGAATACCTTCTACATAACGTAACTCCCAGTTCCCTTCATTTTTCGTAGAAAAATCTAACTGAGTAATGATCGAACCTTCAGGAAGAGCTAGTTCTTGCCCAAAACCAACGCTTGTTTCTTGGAATAGCATGAAGTTGCCTTCAGGCTTCAAGAACTCGAACGTTTGAGTCTGTTCGATATTATTTGAATCTAAATACGTAACCGTAATAAGCGCAGCGTTGTCATCACCGTAATCAAACAATCCACCTAATCCATCTAAGCCAAGGTTTACGCTGCCCACAGGGTTATTAGACAAATCGATCGTAATTGTCTCGCCTTTCTCAATACCCTGCCCATCATTGTCAGCAATACCGTTTCCGATATGTGACACTTGGCGGTTGTATTGAGCAAGTTCACCACTATCAGAAGATATAGTGATGGAAGAACCATTAACTAAATGCTCAGTACGGGAGTGCGATGGACCTCCGTCCTCACTTAGCCCCCAATTATTGAAATCTGTTGTAGACTCGGAACTATTTGGTGTATCTGGGCGATCCTTGATACCTAATAAGAAACCCACATTATCAGCTTCATAGTAAAGGCTATCTTTTTCATAAAGAGTGTCACTGACTTCTTTTATTTCATGCAGTTCACCGTTGTTATCTCTGAAGAACAATGTTCCTGAGGTCGGTAGTTCAGTAATCCGCACATGCAAATCGTTGCCATTTAAGTCATCTTCAATATCCGCTATATGATCCTGAGAGTCGCCATCACCTAAAGGTTTCGTATCAGTATCAAATACAACTTGCGTCAAAGGCTTGTCAGTAACATGCGTAAAGTCCTCACTGTCAGGCCTGTCATTCACTGGCGTCACATCGACGTTCACCGTGGTGGACTCCGATACCCCACCGGAAGTGACGATGTAGGTAAAGCTGTCTGTACCGTGGTAGTTGTCGTTTGGCGTGTAAGTGACGCTGCCATCCGGGTTGACCGAGACCGTGCCGTTCGCTGGACCGTGATTGGTATCCAGCGACACCACTTTGTCGTCGCCTTCGAACGTGTCGTTACCTAAGACCTTGATGATGGTTGGCGTATCTTCCACAACCGTCGCTTTGTCTGCCACGATGTCCGCCACAGGCGCTACCGTGAAGTTCACCGTTTGGCTAACGCTCTCGCCGCTTGGATCGGTAGCCGTAAAGGTCAATGCTTCTGAGCCGTTCCAGTCCGCGGTTGGAGTGAACGTAGCAATGCCATTGACGATCGCCACTTGAATGTTGCTATTACCAGAAACGCTGAAGCTCAGCTCGCCATCAACATTATCCACATCGCTGAAAGCGGTATTTAGATCGATGCTGTATGGCGTGAAATCTTCCGCCAAGGTTTGGTCTGCAATGTTGCTCTCAACCACAGGCGTGTCGTTCACCGCATTCACGGTGACGTTGACCGTGGCTTGGTCAGTCAGCGAACCATCGGTGACGGTATAAGTGATTTCGACATCACCATTGAAGTTCTCGGCCGGTGTGAACACCAGTTTGCCGTCAACAATCTCAACTGTACCTTGTGTTTCAGGTACGGAAGCTGATTGGATAGACAGCGTATCGCCATCAATATCGGTGTCGTTTGGCAGAACATCAATTGTCACTGGCGTGTCTTCGTCAGTAACAGCTGTATCATCTTTTGCCACTGGCGCGTCATTGACTGGTGTGACATCGACGTTCACCGTGGTGGACTCCGATACCCCACCCGAGGTAACGATGTAGGTGAAGCTGTCTGTACCGTGGAAGTTGTCGTTTGGCGTGTAAGTGACGCTGCCGTCCGGGTTGACCGAGACCGTGCCGTTGGCTGGACCGTGATTGGTATCCAACGACACCACTTTGTCGTCGCCTTCGAACGTGTCGTTACCTAAGACCTTGATGATGGTTGGCGTATCTTCCACAACCGTCGCTTTATCTGCCACGATGTCCGCCACAGGCGCAACTGTGAAGTTCACCGTTTGGCTAACGCTTTCACCGCTTGGATCGGTAGCAGTAAAGGTCAATGCTTCTGAGCCGTTCCAGTCTGCGGTTGGAGTGAACGTAGCAATGCCATTGACGATCGCCACTTGAATGTTGCTGTTGCCAGAAACGCTGAAGCTCAGCTCGCCATCAACATTATCCACATCGCTGAAAGCAGTATTTAGATCGATGCTGTATGGGGTGAAATCTTCCGCCAAGGTTTGGTCTGCGATGTTGCTTTCAACCACAGGCGTGTCGTTCACCGCATTCACGGTGACGTTGACCGTCGCTTGGTCAGTCACTGCACCATCGGTGATGGTGTAAGTGATTTCAGCATCACCATGGAAGTTCTCGGCCGGTGTGAACACCAGTTTGCCATCAACAATTTCGACTGTCCCTTGCTCACTCGGCACAGACGCTGATTGGATAGACAGCGTATCGCCATCAATGTCAGTATCGTTTGGCAGAACATCAATTGTCACTGGCGTGTCTTCGTCAGTAACAGCGGTATCATCTTTTGCCACTGGCGCGTCATTCACTGGTGTGACATCGACGTTCACCGTGGTGGATTCACTGACGCCCCCAGACGTAACGATGTAGGTAAAGCTGTCTGTACCGTGGTAGTTGTCGTTTGGCGTGTAAGTGACGCTGCCATCTGGGTTGACCGAGACCGTGCCGTTAGCTGGACCGTTGTTGGTATCCAGCGACACCACTTTGTCGTCGCCTTCAAACGTGTCGTTACCTAAGACCTTGATGATGGTCGGCGTGTCTTCCACAACCGTCGCTTTATCTGCCACGATGTCCGCCACAGGGGCTACCG
>NZ_JAHGAM010000045.1:0-32423 GCF_030248595.1 Vibrio sp. D417a
TCTGCTTCTGCTTCTGCTTCTGCTTCTGCTTCTGCTTCTGCTTCTGCTTCTGCTTCTGCTTCTGCTGGGGCAGCCTCTGATTGTTTCTCTTCTTCTTCAAGTTCTGGTGTTGCTTCCGCTTGCTCAGCAACCGCTTCGGTTTGCTGCTCTTCAGAAGGCGCTTCCACTGCTTCTTCTTTTACTGTTTCTTCAGTTTTTGGTTTTGGGCTTTGTTCTTCGTCACCAAAACCTAGCCACGAAAGTAATCCGCGCTTCTTTTTTTCCGTCATCTGGGGCTATCCTAGATTGTTCTTTTATCTATTAATGACTCTTTTTTGACAAGATTATTATCTGTCTAAAAAAGGCTAATGACAAAGTTCTGAAAACTTTCCGATTAGGTAATTCTAATCTTATTAGTGTTACACTCTGTCATCTTGAATATTCTGGGCTGTATCCAAGCTCCAAGCTCATTGCTTGGGCGATTAGATATAGTATCACTTTATTAGCGGTCAAAAAATCTATGGTAAGACGTCGCCAGCAAAACTCATCACAAAAAAAGCCAACAACGGGCTTTGTTCGCATTATTAGTGGCTTATGGAGAGGCAGAAAACTTCCTGTACACGATGCTGAAGGCTTACGCCCCACGACAGATCGCGTCAAAGAAACGCTGTTTAACTGGTTAGCTCAAGATGTACCACAGGCAAAATGTCTCGACTTGTTTGCTGGCTCTGGCGGCTTGGGATTTGAGTCAGCTTCGCGCCAAGCAGAGCAAGTGACCATGGTTGAGCTAAACCCACAAGCTTTCCAACAGTTACAAAAGAATGTTGCCTCTCTTAACGCGAACAACATCCAAGTGGTAAATACCGACGCACTGAGTTTTTTGAAGCAACCGGGTTCTGCTCACCATGTGGTGTTTATTGACCCACCGTTTCGCAAAGGTCTATTGGATGAGACCGTGGCTCTGCTAGAACAAAATGGCTGGCTCGCGGAAGATGCGATGATTTATATTGAAACAGAAAAAGAACTCAATATTGCCGACTTACCAGAAAACTGGCAATTACATCGAGAAAAAACAGCAGGCCAAGTGAGCTATCGTCTGTACGAACGTACCTCCGCATAACGCCTCGATTTAAAAGGATACTTAAATGAAAGCACTAATTATGCTGGCCAAAGCGGCTATCGCCTTTGTTTGGTTAGTATTAATCCTAAATATTTTTATGCCCTTTCCCGGCAATGCCGCGATTGCGCTATACATCATGACCGCTTTTTTGTTCATCATGCACGGTTTACAAATGGCCATCTTCATTGGTGCATTTGGCGACAAAATAAAAATGAGCAGTTGGGAAAAATATTCAATCCTGATTTTTGGTATTTTTGCCCTACTCGATATTCGTCGTAAACACATGATGTAATCGCTCAGATACGAAAAAGCCGCTCTTGTGAGCGGCTTTTTTTCTGCGTTTCGTTCGTCACCCAATGTAACTTTTTACACCATCCAAGAACATTTGAGTGGAGATCATCACCAGTAACAAGCCCATTAAGCGTTCTACCGCCTTCAAGCCACGTTCACCCAACAAGCGATTAAAGAAGCCATAAAACATCAGTATAAAAAATGTTGCGCCCCACGCAATTACGACTGATGCTGACATTTCCAACATTTTCTCTGGATGTTGCGAAGACAGTAAAAGCAAGGCTGCAATCACTGAAGGGCCCGCGATCATAGGAATGGCCATCGGAACAATAAAGGGCTCCTCGCCTGCTGCCAGTCCAGTAATGCTGCCAGCACTCGGGAAAATCATCTTAATCGCAATAATGAAGAGAATAATGCCACCTGAAATGCTGAGCGTTTCTGGCTGGACATGCAAAAAACTTAAGATGCTTTGTCCTGCAAACAGAAATAGCATCAAGATCAGTAAGGCAAACAGTAGTTCACGAATCAATACCTTACGACGACGCTTGGGATCGATATGTTTGAGAATAGACAACACAATCGGCAAGTTACCGAGAGGGTCCATGATTAGAAACAGCATGGTCGCTGCAGAAAGAATGTCCATATTCTGGCCTCACCTAAAAAATGGCGGCCAGTGTATAGCAAACTGACAACATGAGTATATGACTGAGGGGCGAACACACCATATTCACCCTCGATCTTAGCCGCCGTTTAGTGATTGCAAACTCGCGCCATATTGACCACAAACTTACCTTCAAGCTCACGAATTTTGTCGCGCTTGAGCAAAAATGCTAGTAATGCATCTAAGTCTAGATCATTCAGTTTACAGGTGTGAAAGCGAACGCTAGCGCCAAAGTGCTGTGTGAGGGCTTCGCGATCCATTGGTGTTTCTCTAAGTAGGTTTAGCAGCTCGTGAGCATGGATTTCACTCATTATTGACTCCAGTTATCAAGAACAATGCGTTCAGTTTACTGAAATCCTCAAGAGCTGCTTTGACTTAAATTAGTAAATGATTGAGGCAACAATGAGGGCATGAGCAAAAAAGTAACTACCACTCACCCACAAATAGGCGTGTTTCATCGGTTTTCGATAACCGTGTATCGCGTATGCCAGCGCCGAATAGATGAGAACTAAGGTTCCGCTAAAGCCGATAGCATTGGCGTAACTCGGCACTTGTAACCAAACTTCACCGGCTGCCCAAGCAAGTTGAACCAGCATCATCCCCATGATCACAACAGGGAATACCAGAGAGTCGAGTTGAGGTAGCAACAAAAAGAACGCCACGATACTCGCTGCAAGCAACAGGGCCAACAGCCACCAGACAATCTCACCATTAAGCTGCACCCAAAATGACTTGCTGTAGCATACCTGGGCAACCAGATAAGCCGTAAAATAGATTAGCTTACGAGTTTTAAACGAGTGCAGCGTATCTGCCACCATAGACACAATAAGCCCACCCGCAATCCAGTAGGTATATGTTGCGGATGCACCTTGAGTTAACACCAACACAAGAAGAAGTAGCAGAGTAAAGATTTTAAACACGAGGGATTGTGTCGGGTTAGCTTGCTTTGCTCCCAACACGGAATACACACCTGATAGCCCTATCGCCAGCCAACTCCACATGCAGTATACACCTTTTACTTAAACTCGCCGCTAGTCTAGGTAGACCAGTTTTGATGTAAAGACACAATCTACGAAAGTTGGATCTCGCTAGCGATTCGAAACATTTTGTAACCCTCAGCCTACGTAATAATAAAGCCGATGAGCCTGAATGATGCCACTAAACATTGGGGCCAAGCTTTGCTCATCAGCCGAACCCATCAAATCACACGACACAATAACCAGCGCTTTCTAAAACTATTTAACTGAAAAACAGATAAGTGCTCCAGGTAAGCCGCCATTTCACAAACTGACGATTAAACCACCAGGATGTATGTAATGCAGGCAACAAGAATAAATAACAGACACAAAATAGAAAATAGTCTTAGTAGCGCTCTAAGAGAGGAGGAACTACTGATGATTAGGGGTAAAAACTAAGAAAACTGACCTTAATTCAGTAAAAAAAAACATCAGACAAGAAAAGTAAGTCAATGATAAATAAAATCATAATTTCAATAACAGATAAAAGTGCGGACTTCATAAACCATAAAATCACAAAACACTTTTGAAGCCCAGATTTTCTCATAAGGTAAGAAAATCTCACTCCATGCTTTCGATTTGACGATGTAACCTCATAGCACATTTTTTAATTTTCTCAATTTTTGAGAAATACAGACAAAATAAAGACCCAACATACCATTCGAAACAAAAAACAATTACAAAGCCAACCCCACAAACCATTTAACACTATAAAATCAAATAGTTAAAACAACAAAGGATAAAAATAAAACAATGTGAACACTTTAAATACAGGACAAAAAACATAGTTTCATTAGTCAGAATCACGTAAAACCAGACAAGTTAAGTGTGGTTTTTGAAAAGATTAACGAGCATATGTTGATCAAACCCCAAAAACAGTGCTATATTAAATTCATCGAGTTCATCAAAGATTAAGGGGTAGTGTTATGATTTCATCTTCTCAAAAACAAGGGCTGGTTATGATTGCAGTGGTTGTGGGTTTAATGACACTGCCAATGATGTACTAACCCAATGATTTAAAATAAAAAAGGACGCAAATGCGTCCTTTTTTATTTATCTGTATAGCTCTACTGAATGTGCTTAGACAAAATATCCCAGTGCATATAGTAGAAACCAAGAGCGGCCAGCGTAATCAACGTCATTAGCAAAATTGCTGTACGCCAAATAAAGCGAGAGCTTCTTGGTGTCAGCTCTTTTTCACAAGCATCACATGCCGCCATAAAGCCTTTACGATCATCCAGCTTGTAATCGTCTTCGTGCACCACTTTATTACGCACTGTCGCGATGAATCGAAGCTTTGCTATCACGTCATGCGGTAAACGTTCTTCACAACTATTAATAAGTTGGTGCAACCCTTTCCCTTCTGCATGGTACTGAGTACGCAAAAGTTTTTCGATCGTTCGGGTACGCATGACTACTTTTTCAATATCTGACATCGTAACCCTCCTTACCAGACCCTTCCTATGTTCATTATTTTTATTCTTCTATAAATTTAGAGCTTTTTCGAGCCGTTAAGTGCAATTTTACTTTCAATTTGTGCCCTTGAGCGCATATAGCCAGACAAGTGAAAGCTGCTTAGTTCAGCTTTAGTGACGTAGCTTGCAGATGAAGCAACGATTTCATCGTGCATCATTAAGATAAATCGTGAAGTGCGCCGAATAATCTCCATATCCCTTTCATTAGATTATGAATAAGTTACCTCAACTCATCGTTTCGTCAGCGAGTTCTGTAGAATGGGACCCGATAAAACATTGGAGGTTAATATGCCAATCTCACTTATTGTCGCCCTATTCGCCCTTATTGCCTTGGGCGCGTGGGTGTTTTTCCGTTTTTATAGTAAGCACTATGTGGGCGAAGACGCTCCAGAGCAAAGCGCGCAGGTAACGGTTTTAGATAAACAAGCGATAGACATACCAAACGCACCACCAGGTCAAGACGATCAAGAGTATTGGATTTACGTTCAACGTGGTTCTATCGGTCCAAAGCGTGAATTCCAAATTGGAGTGCATTACTACCATGCACTCAACCCTGGAGATAAGGGAACACTGACCTATCGCGGCAACAAGTTCCTTCACTTCGCTATCAAACGTTAAGGCAGTAACCAACGAGTCTTGGCAGAACGAGAAAAGAGATAGCTCATCGCCAAGGCTCCAGCTCCACTTAGAACGATCCAGACTGGAATCACCCACGCAGGATGTCCTGTGTACCAACCGAACTCTTTCATCGGCCATAAGAAAATAGGGTGAAGTAAGTAAATCCCCAAGCTGTGCTGACTGATCACACTGACCACTTTTTGTACTTTTGGTGATAAGCCTTCACCAAAGTAACGCCCGATCATAAAAATCATCGAAGCCGCTAGAATCACATTCAGTGTTTTATAAGAGAGCCAGCGCCCAACCGTATACTTCTCCGCCTCTAAGCTATTTGTCACAACCATCGTAAAGGTCACTGCCAACGCCACGAGTCCTAGCCCAACAAATAAGGTCACCATAGAGCGATTCGAAGGTACCTTTTGAAATAAAACATACCCCAGTGGAAGGTAACCCATATAAAGCCACATCTGATTACTCCAAGGGCCATCAATCTTGAACAAGAACAGTGTGCTGGTGAAAAGCCAAAATGCGAGATAGGTATACAAGACGTTGTCATCCACGTTGCGTACCATCCATTGAAACAGCGGAATCACAAAATACAGTGGTATAAAGTAATAGAAAAAGCCGAGATGGTAATACGTTGCGTGGAATGGGCTATTGCTTAATACCTCTTTTACGGTTTCAAAATCAAAGCCTTGAGAAGTCCAACCTGAAAGGTATGCATAAAACATCGACCAAATAAGAAATGGAACTAAAACTTTGCCCAAACGCCTTTTGATATAATACTTACCGTCAAATGGTCGAGTGTCACTGAGCATTAGCGCTCCGGTGATCAAAATAAAAACTGGCACTGCCCAGCGGGTTACGCTATTCACGCCTACCGCTGTCAGCCATTGGTCAAATGGAATCACTCCTAACTCATTTCGATACGGTGCCAAGACGTGAATGGCGATCACTGCTACCGCTGCGAAGCAGCGCAATAAATCAAAAAACAGAACCCTTTCTCTCATACCTTTCCCTACTTTGAGTCGCTTATCGTTTATAGCATAGGGTAAATCTCAACCAGTGAAATGGTTAACAATCTGTTTTTGCTTATTTTTAACTCAACAATGACCTACAACGGGGATTTCATCACCACTCTAATCACTTAACGAGAACCAAAAACCAAGCATCAGTATTCACTCTCGATGCCAAACCGACACAATCTGATTACAGCAAACGGCGCATAAGAAACAAAAATGGCTCCGATTTGGAGCCATTTATACCATCGACAGATAGCGATACTGGGGATAGTTACGCAGTAGCAACATCAGCTTTTGGCAACTTAATTGAAATCAGCGTCGTCAGTGCCAAGAAAGCAAAAGAAACCCATAAGCACGCTGCAAGACCAGCCTCTTGGTAGATCCAACCCGATAATACCGTGCCAATCAAGCGTCCCATCGCATTGGCCATGTAATAAAAACCAACATCCAACGAGACGCCATCGCCTTTAGCGTAGCTCACTATCAAGTACGAGTGCAGCGAAGAGTTAATGGCAAACACAGCGCCAAAAATCATCAAACCTACCACAATCACCAATTCAGGCTGCCAACCGATTTGCACACCATAAGCAATACCAGCCGTAATTAACGCTAGGACTCCTGCCCACACCAATGCTGCACTACCATCAGGCACACGACCTTGCGCTTTGCCAGTAATACGCGGCGCAAAGCCTTGCACAAACCCATAAGCAATGACCCACGTAGCGAGAAAGCTACCAACCCACAAGTGATCCCAGCCAAACACGCTACCAAGATAAATAGGCAGAGCAACGACAAACCACACATCACGAGCACCAAACAAGAACATGCGTGCTGCGGATAAAATGTTTATCGATTCAGACTTGGAGAATATTTGGCGAAACTTAGGTTTACTCTTAGCTTTACCCATGTCCGCTTCTAGCCAGATCATGCTGCAAACAAACACTAATGTAAGTACACCCGCCATAATAAACATCGAGTTTTGAAAACCCACCCAAGATAGCAGCAAGCCACCAACAAAAAAGCCCGCTCCTTTGAGTGCATTCTTCGAGCCAGTTAAAATCGCTACCCATTTGTAGAGCGCCCCTTGCTGCTCGTCTGGTACTAGCGTTTTAATCGCGCTCTTAGCACTCATTTTGTTCAGATCTTTGGCAATCCCCGACAGAGCTTGCGCTGCCATCACCCAAGGAATGGTCAGCCATGCATTTGGTACTGCGAGCATCAACAACGCAAACACTTGCATCGCTAAACCAATGTTCATGGTTTTATTAAGGCCTAACCTTGCGCCCAGCCAACCACCAACCAGGTTTGTCACCACACCAAAAAATTCATAGAAAAGGAACAGTGAGGCAATAGCTAACGTGGAATAACCTAAGTCATGAAAATAGAGCACCACTAGCATACGCAGTGCGCCATCGGTCACCGTAAAGTTCCAATAGTTAAACGTCACTAACATGTACTGACGAATACTTTTGCTTAATTGAGAAATCATATTGACCTCATATGTACAGCGATAGAAGCATTTAGATCATCATGTTCTAAATGCTTCCTAACCTGTACAGCAACATTGACCAATACAATGTTACTGTGATTTTCAAAAAATGCCCCAACATCAATAAAAAGCAAAATACATTTTAAAAACAATTGATTAGTTAATGTTAATGGCATTTTTTGTAAACAGTCGTATCCTGAAGAAGCTCGAATTTAGCTTTTGGATCATAATGAACCAAAAGCTATTTAAGCTGATCAAGTGTCTTGAGCCACGCGTTCGATGTACTCAACTTGCACAGGTTTTGTAAATGCACCAGGGCGCAATGCCTGCACTTCTCGCACGATATCTTCTAACTGCCATTCCTTTTCTAGGAGTAGGTGAGCAGCGAACAAACCTGTGCGCCCCGAACCACCCATGCAATGCATCGCAACTTTGCCACCTTGAGCAAGAATCGCGTGCAGTTCCGGACTGGCTTGTTGCCACTTCGTCGCAAATTCTTCATCTGGTGCGCAGTCGTCTTCAATCTCGATCTGGAACCATTTCATACCCAGTTGCTGAGTGGCTTCACCCAATGCAGAGACATTCTTCGCAGCTAATTCACTATCATCTAATGCAGTAACGACCGCTTGAACACCCTGCTCTTTCAACTGTTCTAACGACGCATGCAAATCGACACCTTTCGTTCCTGGGCACGGTGTTAAGATTAAAGCACCGGAGTCCAAATCTAATTGCCATGTAGGATGAGACATTGTGACCCCCTTTTTAAGCCAAACCAACGTTACGAACCAGCTCTGCTGTGCGCGTTGCATAACCCATTTCGTTATCGTACCAAGCGTAAATCTTAACCATACGAGAACCCACAACCATGGTTGATTGCGCATCAACGATGGTTGAACGTTGGTCGCCTTTATAATCGATAGAAACTAAAGGACGCTCTTCGAAGCCAAGGATGCCTTTCAAATCACCTTCAGATGCTTCTTTTAACAGTGCATTCACTTCTTCTGCTGTGGTATCACGCTTCACATCAAAAATGATGTCTGTTAACGATGCGTTTGCTAGAGGTACGCGAACCGCATGACCATTAATTTTGTCTTTTAATTCTGGGAAAATTTCGACAATCGCCTTCGCGCTACCCGTCGTGGTCGGGATAAGGCTCATGCCGCATGCTCTTGCACGGCGTAGATCTTTGTGTGGCGCATCTAAAATAGTTTGCGTATTCGTCAGGTCGTGAATGGTCGTAAAAGAAGATTGTTCGATACCCAATTTCTCATGAATGACTTTAACCACAGGTGCGATACAGTTAGTCGTACACGAAGCTGCTGTCACGATACGATGTTTTTCAGGGTCGAAAATATGGTCGTTCACGCCCACCACAATGTTCGCGATACCTTCTTCTTTCACAGGTGCGCTTACCACGACACGTTTTACGCCTTGCTCTAGGTATTTATTTAGGAATGATGTTTTGCGATGTACGCCTGTCGCTTCAATCACAACATCACAATCAGACCAGTTCACCGCATCGATATCGCGTTGTTGAGTCGTGGCGACACGCTTGCCGTTGATGACGAGCTCACTGCCTTCGACCTGAACTCCATGATGCCAACGACCTTGTACTGAATCGAATTCTAATAAGTGACCAAGCGTAGCGGCGTCACCTGCGACATCGTTGATTAACACAAACTCCAATTCTGGCCAATCAAATGCCGCTCGCAGCGCTAAGCGACCAATTCGGCCAAAGCCATTAATTCCTACTTTAATTGTCATAGTTTTACCCTCTAATCTTCTACCTTGAATCTCTATTCGCTGTTAACAGCAAGCCTCACGACTTTTATCGTGTAAGCGTGTGATGTCGTCTTGGTATTCCTGCTTCAAACAGTTTGATGCCACTAAGTCTTCAATTAACTTTCGCATCCAACCTGGTAATTGCTGTGATAACTCGTAATACACCCATTGCCCTTGGCGTTTATCCACCAAGATGCCACTGGATCGTAACTGAGCAAGATGACGAGAAACTTTCGGCTGGCTCTCTTGCAGAGCAAACGCCAAATCACCAACGCAAGTTTCACCTTCACGGGCCACGAGCATTAAACAACGTACGCGTGTTTCATCGGATAACAGCTTAAAAAACTGATGTGGAAGCATAATGAACATACCTATATATGGATATGCGTATATGTTTATTTAATTAAGGTATATCGTCAAGAGGAAACCGTCCATCGTCATAAAAGTTTCACATCTAACGAACAGCTTGATTGTAAAGAGAGAGATTCAAAGAGATAAAAGATAAGACCAGAAATTATGCAGTCGCGATGCTTTGACTCCAGCGAACCGCTTCACCTAAGGAGAGCTTCACTTCCTCTAAAGGCAACCCCAATTGCATCGTGATTTTTTCAACCCCCGACCAATCGGCACGCTCGTAGCACTCTTCGAGGGAAATAAGTGCACCATAAACCCCTTTGCGATGTAATAGCGCTTGTTGTACTGAATGACTAAGCGGTAACTGCCTAACTAAAGATTCCACCGAAAGATCCAGCAACGCATCTAGAATCGACAGCAAACCAACCATGAAACCTTGTTCGTTGAGGTGAGAGAATGGCTGATAGCGCGACATCAATTGGCAAAATTGAGCTCGTTGCAATGAAAGGTGATACAGCTCTCGAGGCTTGTTACTGGAGATATACGATGCCACAACCAAAGAGACAAACTGCTTAAGGTTATCCTGGCCAAGATAAATCAATGCCTGACGAAAAGAGCTGATTTCGACAGCCAAATTCGGCGCTTGCGTATTTACAAAACGCAATAATTTATACGACAACGCGACATCTTGCGTAATGATGGACTCGATACGAGTAAAGTCAGGCTCAGGAGCACAAACTTCACGAAACAGTTGCAATGCCAACACTTGCTCAGGACTGACGTATTTAGTCTGCGAGACGAGTGGCTTGCTAAAAAAATAACCTTGGAAAAATTTAAAGCCAGCCGCTTTCGCTTGCTCAAACTCTTCTGCGGTTTCAACACGTTCTGCTAAAAAGTGGTATTTGACGCGTTTGGCAAGGTGTGTTTTGACCAGTTCACAGGCCTTTTCGAGCCCCATCGCCATAATGTCGAGCTTCACAATATGCACATATGGCAAAAAACGACGCCATTCTGGTGTTAGGGTGAAGTCATCCAAAGCGATCAAGTAACCTTCTCGATAAAACTCACGAATCGCATCAAGAAGCTCATCCGTAGGTTGGCACGTTTCCAACACTTCGATGACAATTTTGTTTTTCGGCAAACTGCGCGGCAAACGTCGCACCAAGCTTTGATGAGGAAAGTTAATAAAGCATCTTGAAGAGGCAATCACTGGGTTAGTACCCAGTGATAGGAAGTTTTCGACGATCAGTCGGTATGTCGCTCGATTTGAATCAATATGTGAAGGGTATGCGTTACTCTCCCCGTCTCGAAACAACAATTCATAACCCAGCGTCTGTCTTTTTCGGTTAAAGATCGGCTGGCGAGCGACATACGTTGTATTCATGCTAAAGAAGGACCTATAAATGGCTTATGACTTTGCAGCTGCTAATAATGCACCACAACCCATGAACATTGAACCGAATACTTTGTTTATTTTTCCCATGATTTTATCGGAGCGAATAAAACGTCCCATTTGTGCTGCCAAGCTCGTGTAACCCAACATTACACACGCATCAATCACGACCGTAGTGACGCCAAGCACCAACAGTTGCGTGATTTGGTCTTTTGCCGGGTCAATAAACTGCGGGAACAACGCCACCAGAAAAACAATCGATTTAGGGTTGGTGAGGTTAATCAACACTGCCTTGTACAACAGCGCCGTGCCTGACATCTCGTTGTGGTTTTCAGCTGCGACTAAGCTTGATGTGTCGCGCCATTTCTGAACCCCCAGCCAAACCAGATAAGCGGCACCAACCCATTTAATGACAGAAAATGCGGTTGCTGACTGCGCGACAAGCGCACCAATACCCGCCCCCACCAGCGCGATGTGGATAACTAAACCAATTTGTAAGCCAATAATGGCACCCAGTGATTTACGGGTACCGTAACTCAAACCATTACTGATTGAGTTCACCGTGCCAGAGCCCGGAGCCAAACTAAAAACGATTGCTGTTACTACATAAGCTAACCAGACATGGGTATCCATTGCATTTCCTCACTAATTCTTCGATGATACATCGCGTAAACAACGTATCTTCAGGTAATCAACTAATGGCGACTAACCATTCACCTTTGACTTATACTCAAGAGACATTATTTGAGCAAGCAATTGGTGGTCCGATCGCAGCACTTTGGCAAACTCGCCAAGAGGGCTTTGTTAAAGGGACTGAGAAAAAGAACATTTACTGGTGCAAGCTAACCAACCCAGAGCATAAAAAAGCCGTGCTCATCGTAAATGGACGCATTGAGTCTTCCTGGAAATACCAAGAGCTGTTTTACGATCTCTACCGCCAAGGTTTCGATGTCTATTCCTTTGACCACCGCGGACAAGGTTTATCAGATCGTTTATTATCTGACTCAGATATGGGCCACGTCTATGACTTTACTGATTATATTGATGATATGGACATCGTCGTAAAAAAACACGACCTTAGCGAATATCAACAATGCTTCATCATCGCGCACTCTATGGGCGGCGCGATCGCCACACGTTACCTGCAAACTCACCCAGAACACCCTTTTACTGGTTTGATTCTAAGTGCGCCCATGTTTGGCATTAACCTGCCATGGTACCTATCACCAATAGCGATTCCGGTCACACAAATTATGTCAGCGGTATCGACTTTGCCACGCTATGCACCAGGACATCAGGCCTACTTCCCTAAGCCCTTTGAAGATAACCCACTTAGCCAAAGTTACGGCCGCTACCAATGGTTCCGAAACCTATATACGGAAAAACCGGAACTGCAAGTCGGTGGGCCAAGCACTCGCTGGGTTTGGCAAGGGCTCATGGCCGCTAAGCAGTGCTTTTTATTAACTCGCCAAGTCAAAATACCAGTCATCCTAATCCAAGCCGGAAACGATCGGATTGTTAGCAATCTCGCGCAAAAGCGTTTTATTGATAAATTGCGGAAAACCAACCCGCACGCGGAGCTGCTTTCTATCGAAGGCGCACAGCATGAAATCTTGTTCGAGACCGACAAGTATCGTAATCAAGCGCTCGATGCGATTTTCCGCTTTATGAATAACCCTAAATCGCCATCAAACGAACAAGCACAATAAGAACTCTAGGCGACCATTTCACGACTAAGATTAAAGAGGAAATGTCTACACATCGATTTACCCTCTTTTTCATCCTCATTTTGGCGTACACTGCTTGAACTTGGCTACTTTGACACTGTGTTTAACCGCATAGTGCTATGAGCCCAAGTTCCCCCGCATTCGGAGCAGTACGATCTAGTCAGTCTGCTGTACTCCGTTTGCAATTCACCTGTTCCACACTATCCAAACCGTTTACGAGGACTTCATGAGCACATCGCTACCTTGCAAAGAGATCACTAAAATCGTTGCCTCTGATCTGGATGGCACGTTACTCGCACCAAACCATCAGCTCAGTGCTTACTCAAAAGAGACGCTAAAAGCGCTGCATGAAAAGGGTTATACCTTTGTCTTTGCAACCGGCCGTCACCACGTAGACGTTGCGAGCATCCGTCGCCAAGTTGGCATTCCAGCTTATATGATCACGTCGAACGGTGCCCGAGTACATGACCAGGAAGATCAGCTAATGTACAGCGAGAATGTTCCTGCTGAACTGGTACAAGGCGTGATCGACACGATCAAACATGATCAAGAAATACTTATTCACATGTATCAAAATGATAGCTGGTTGATGAACAAGGATGATGAAACGTTACGTGACTTCCACGATGAATTCACTTACGTCTTATTTGATGAAGACCAAGCCCCAACTGACGGTATTGCGAAAGTTTTCTTCACGCATCCAGGAGAAGACCACGAACGTTTGGTCGTATTTGAAAACAAATTACGTGAGCAGTTTGGTGATAAGCTGAACATCGCATTTTCAACGCCTTGGTGTTTGGAAGTAATGAGCGCTGGCGTGTCTAAAGGCCATGCTCTTGAAGCGGTAGCGAAAAAACTCGACCTCACGTTAGAAAACTGCGTAGCATTTGGTGATGGCATGAATGACGTAGAAATGCTGTCGATGGCAGGTAAAGGGCTAGTTATGGGTACATCACACGAAAAAGTGATGAAAGCTCTACCAAATAATGAAGTGATTGGCAGCAATGCGGAAGATGCGGTTGCACACTACCTACAAGAACACTTGCTGTAAGCTTCGATACTCCAAATAATGAAGGGCTGCACATTCGCAGCCCTTTTCTTTTATCGCTGACTTGGCAGCTTCTCTTTGCCAAGAATCGCGTCCCATTCTTCTTCTGTCACGGGCATAATCGACAAGCGATTTCCACGTTTCACCAACGGCATGTTCTCAAGTTCTGGCATCGCTTTCATCACCGACAACGGAATCACTCGCGCCGTTTTACGTACAAACTCTACATCCACCATAATCCAACGCGGGTTGTCTGGGTCTGACTTTGGATCGTAATAATCGCTTTCGGGATCGAATTGGAAATGATCGGGATAGGCTTCTCTCACAACTTTAGCAATACCTGCCACGCCAACATGTTTACAAGAAGAGTGGTAAATCAGGACTAAATCGCCCACCTTCACTTGGTCACGCATCATATTGCGCGCCTGATAATTACGAACTCCCTCCCAACATGAAACCTTTTGGGTTCGAAGCGTGTCAATAGAAAAGGTATCTGGTTCAGTTTTAAATAACCAATATGCCATAATGCCATCCGATGCCGATTGAGTAACAATAATGAGGAAGATATAACATGAAGGCTTTGAAAAACCCAGTGGCGCTTGCCACCCTGCTGGTTCTGCAAGCATGTAGTTCACAGTCGCCACAATCTGGTGCCGCTGACCTAACCTCTCCACCAGCAACCTTAGATAAGCCTGAAACCATTCAACCTCAAACTTTTATGCTGCGCGGAAAAGTGATCGTCGGTCACGAGAGCCAATACATCATGCCTTGTGGCAGCGACAAGCAATATTGGTTGCAACTATCACCACAGCAAATGCAACGAGCAATTCAGTTAAATAACGAGCCTTACCAGACTATGTATGGCGAGGTTATCGGCCACCTCAACCCACCGGGCATCGATGGGTTTTCTGCTGATTTCGATGCTAACTTTGTCGTGGAACAAGTGAACTTCCTCACAACGGAAAACCCAAACCGTTGTCAGCAACCAAACAAACCAACTCGCGTGTTTGGTAATGAGCCTTCTTGGTCGGCAAGCTTTGAGGCTAATGGACTAACATTCCAGCAAATCGGCAAACAAACCACAAAATTAGCGATTAACAGCAGTCAGCTTCAACCTCGCCAGCGCACTTATCAACTGCAAGGTGGTGAGCTTCGCTTAACAGAAAACCTCTGCTCAGACACAATGAGCGATTCTTTGTATGGCTGGAAAGCAACACTAAAACATGATGGCGAGACGTATCAAGGTTGTGGTATGGCTGCAAACGTCGATGCAACGCTTGGCTGGGCTAATACCTATGTCGCGACCTCAACCCAATCACAAGGCTTTGAAGTACAAATGACCTTAAACCCAGACCACAGCGCCACAACAAAATACCGTTACGCCAATGGACAAGCACCATTAATCGAGCGTGGTTACTGGCAACAGTTAAGTCCGTCTCAGGTTCAAGTTGTCATGACGCATCATCAACAGCAAAGGCTAATGTCAGAGCGACTGTTTACTCGAGAAGGCAATCAGCTCAAAGCGACCAAAGAAAAAGTCGGTAACTTGGTCTACCCAATCGCCGATGGTGGTTTAGTCCTTTATCCTGCCACCGTTCGTGATGAAGGCATCATGCAACCAGCCGAAAAACGCACCAACAACCCCATCGGTAGTGCTGACGTACCTTCTAGTGCAGAGTTTGATTCAAAAGTAGATGCCGCGGTGCGCAACTACTTCTTTATCCATCAAACCAACCCCAACAATAACCAATACCGTTGGCTAACTTACGACCTCAACAGCGATGGTAACGAAGAGCTATTGGTACAGTTGGATTGGTGTGGTTCCGGTGGCTGTACATTGCTAATATTTGAACATCACGAAAAGGAATGGCGCTTTAATAGCCGCATTACACTAGTGCAAAGCCCGATTATGCTCGGCCAACAAACCTCTCATGGTTGGCGAGATCTGATTTTTAATGTCAGCGGTGGCGGAGCTAAAGCGGCTCAACACGTGATGCAATACACTGGGGTTAGCTACCCACTCAACCCAAGCATGGCGCCAACGGCAACGCCGAACCAAGTCAGTGGCGTGCGTCTGTTCTCTGATGGGATAAGCCCGGTGCGAGAAGGAGTTCGTCTGTAATGTCACAACCGTGTCCAACCTGCGGTTTTCAATTCAATTGTATGTGCTCGCTAATGCCGAAACTTAACAGTGAGCACAACATCCTGCTGTTAATGCATCCGAATGAACTGAAGCGTGATACTAATACCGGCCAGCTACTAGAGCAGTGCCAACTCAGCATTGAGCGAGTAATCTGGGATCGCAAACAGCCACCAGCAGAATTGCTCACTCTATTAGCTGATCCGTCGCGGTATCCGGTGTTGCTCTTCCCCTGTGAAGAAAGTATCACACTCGAACATGTGGTACTCCAAAGCCAGCAACAAACCAAAACTCCGCTGTTTATTATTTTAGATGCCACCTGGCAAGAGGCGCGCAAGATGATCAATAAGAGCCGTTGGTTAGAAGGTATCCCTACTATGGGATTGTCTGCGTCGGCGGACTCACAATATCAGCTGCGACGCAACCAACAACAAGGTAATTTGTGTACGTTTGAAGTCGCTGCACATTTGCTCGGGCAACTTGGAGAACAAAACAACCAACAACAAATGCAGCGCTTTTTTGCCCATTACCTCGCTCTGTTCCAAGCTGAAAAGAGTGGACACGCTCTTAAGCGTTAACCATTAAGCTCAGTAGAAGAACCAAACAAAAAACGCAGCCTACGCTGCGTTTTTTACGACAAGAAGTTTCACGTGAAACATCATTAAAACAGTCGAGTCGGCTCGCCAAGATAGTAACCCTGCAAATAATCCACCCCCATGTCTTGTGCGATGGTACACACCTCCTGATTGTGGACAAACTCCGCCACCGTCTCCGCGTTAAACACCTGGCACAAACGCACCAACTGGGAAGCGATCTTGCGCTGTTTTAAGTCTTTATCAATATCACGAATCAAGCTGCCATCGAGCTTTATGACTTCTGGCTCCAACTTCAGGATTTCATCGATATTCGAATAGCCGGACCCAAAGTCATCAACAATGATACGCGCCCCTAAGCTTCTAAAATGACTGCACACTTCTATCATTCGGCCGTAGTCTTTGATCTGCTCAGATTCCAGCACTTCTAAACCAATTCGCCTTGGGTCATTTAGCTGGCTAATTTCATGCTCTAAAAGCATTAAAGTTTTATCACTGAGCAAATCTTGCGGCGATAAGTTTATAGAAAAGTCACCTTGCTTATCTCGCATATAATGCAACGTAGAATGAATCATGTGCCGACTTAGCCGAGTGTAAAGATGCGTATCAGAGATAATTGGCAGAAAACGCCCTGGCGCAATCACCGTTCCATCGGCTTCCAGAATACGAACCAAACATTCTTGGCTTGCCAATTTGTGGCTACCCGCATGCACAATGGGTTGGCTATAAGTGATGATGTTCTGTTTGAGAATGGCTCTACTGACGCAACTTAGCCATCCAAGTTGCTCTTTACGCACATCCTCACTGACTTCAATATCTTTCGCATTACAGATATGGGTATTACTGCGTACACCGGAGCGCCTCGCTTCGATGCCTTTGAGTAAGAGCTCATCTACTGAAGCGGATGGAAAATCTCGACGACTCACTAAGCCGCCGCATAGCGAGATAGAAAGATAATCTATTTCACGTAGGCCAATTGGCTCAAAATTAGTTTGTTCTACCGCGTCAGCAAAACGCGCAAAGTGCTGTTTGATGGTCTCGCTGCTTTGATCAGCTTTAAATATGAACGCCCATTCACCAACCCCAATACTATAAAGCTGCAAAGCCGTTGGCATGCCGAAACGCTTTCGTAGTCGATTCGTAAAGTGCATTGAGAGATCTTTGAGTAATTGATCTCCCACTCGGTAGCCGTATTTTTCGTTGATATGACTAAAGTTAAGTAGCTTTAGAGTCAACAAATGCTCATCCAAATCGATGTTACTCAGCCGCTCTTGCAATGCGACCCGGTTTTGTAACCCCGTACGACTGTCGCGTCGATAGCTTTCTTGTAACTTGCGCGTTTGGCGATCGAGTTGATATCCCATATGCGCGTTCATATGGTTGAGATCGCCGATCGCATTTCGAATCAAGCTAAACAACGGTGAAATAGAGGAGCTAACGGGCGACTTAGGCAAGTTCAATGTTTGCACTTCGTCTCCCTCTCGCATCGCTAAATACGTCAGGCTGTGATGAAGAATTTCGGGCTGACCAATACCACCATGCAGTTCCCCCATACAGTAACTACCAAACGTCGTCGCAATATCTTTGAAGGCTTGGACTTCGTCGCTGCTGTCAATAAAGTCTAACCGTGACGCGCAGTTAAAAATCATCACGACTTCAGGTTGGTGCATGGCTAACTCAACCACACCATGCCGCACTTGCTCGAGCGTTAACGAGGGATGGTTATAGCAAAATTGCACTTCGTCACCAAGACACCAGGGCCTGTCGAAGCTCATACTACCATCAGCGTGTAGCTCCGTTACCGTACAAACTTCCTTTCGCCCTAAGCTTTCTCGATACAATGGAAAGCTGAGCAGTTGACTCAGCGTCACGTCATGGCCATCCGCCAAGTAACGCTTGTATACGTCCAGCGCTTTCTTCTCTCCTAAACAATACAAGCGCGTTCCTTTTGCATGAGTGACTTTGTGTGGCATGCCAATCGGGTTCCATTCCGAATACGCATCAGTCCATAGCTTCAAAGTATCACTGTGCAAAGCTACGGCAACCACAGCGTTATCGTAAACTCGGTTTTGATATAGCACCCAGCAGCCATCGTCAATACTCTGCGCCAACCCTCCAGAAATCACGACTTCTTCACTGGCGAAGGTTTGAAACAAGGGATAGTCACGTCGTTCAATTTGCACAGCAAAGCTGAGGATCACCTGTGAATTATGCTGCATTAGAAGAGAGCGCTTGAGCTCCCCGCCATCAATGTCAGGGGAGTAAGAGTATGTTTGTACCGCAGAAGTCAGGGTGGTTTGCTCAAATTCAATCACACTCACTAGGCAACCAGAGGTAAATATCTCCCCTTCCAGAATCACATTACGCGTACTATGCCCCATAACATGAGCATTCGGCAGCGACGACAAAACGGCGTCTGCAAGTGTGGTCGTAATTTCGCGCGATTGCGTCGACAATATTTGTACTAAATATTGTTTATCTGAGGAAGTCGGAAAAGTGACTAAAAAGTCATTCAGTTGACTGACATCGTGAACCAGTTTTGAAAAAGCTCGCATGGACCTACCACTGCCGTAACACTATCTTCACCACGACGTGTGGCGTTACTATTTTTATTTAATAGAGAATAATTTACGTGGCTTTGCGCTGCTTTTCTAGACACAAAATGAGATTAGAATGGATTAATGCGAAAGCAATTAAAAAAGTGTGAGTAACGGCTGCAAACTATTGATTTCAATATCAGGTAAAGTACGTGTTTTTGAATGGTTAATGACATTTTTATTCATATCATTAAACCAACAGGCTGCAAAACCAGCCAACTTTGCACCATGCACATCCGTGGTTAGATGATCACCGACATGCAGAATATTCTCCGCAGGAGTATCCAAGAATCGCTTCGCTTTAGTAAACATATCGGTTGCGGGTTTCGCCAATCCATCTGGTCCGGCTTTAAGTACCTGTTGGAAATAAGGCGCAAGACCGATGCGGTCTAAATCCACATTACCGTTGGTGATTGCCACCAACGGGATGTGCTGCGCGAGTTCCTCCAGTACATCGAGGCTTTGCTGCGGCACTTCAAAACGGTTACGCCAGTCCAACGCAACGTCTACTGCGGCTTTCGCGGCGGCATGTGCTGCGTCTTCGTCGTAGCCTACTTGGGAGAAGGCTTGCTGAAGTTGCACTAAACGCCATAAAGTGACATCGCTCTTCAGCTCGGGTTGTTGCTGCACAACACGCTGCTTGAGAGCAAACCAATCCGCTTTATTCATATGGGCAACCGCTGGATGATGGTGCTTGAGCCAAGATAGCAACTCACGCTCCATGCGAACTATCACAGGATAGTTGTCGTAGAGGGTATCATCTAGGTCAAAGGTCATTGCCTTAATAGGCTCGATACGGCGATAAAATTTCATACTTCGGCTCACTCCCCGTTCTTTTTACGTGCGCGTGGGTGGGCTTGGTCGTAGGCTTGCGCCAAATGTTGGAAATCCAAGTGCGTGTAGATTTGGGTCGTCGAAATGTTCTCGTGCCCTAAAAGCTCCTGCACCGCACGTAAGTTATTGCTTGATTCGAGCATATGTGTCGCAAATGAGTGACGCAGTTTATGCGGACTAATATGGCTTGCGACAGACTGTTTCTGCCCCCATTCAGCCATGCGCTTTTGCACGCTACGATGCGAAATACGCGTTCCGAGCTTAGATACAAACAAGGCGGGCTCACCTGGAGCGGCTAAATCACCACGAACGCGTAGCCACTTCCCAACCCACTCGGTTGCCATCCCAGAGAACGGCACTTTACGTTCTTTATCGCCTTTACCAATAACACGAAGCTCACCACTACGCAGTTGTACGTCACGTACATCCACACCCACCAACTCAGCCAAACGTAAACCGGCGCCGTACATCAGCTCCATCATGGCGCGATCGCGCACAGCCAGCGGGTCGTCCTCGTTGACTTCAAGTAATTGGCTCACTTCGTCAACATCGAGGTTTTTGGGCAACGGGCGTTTTTTGCGAGGTGCTGAAACCCCTTTGGCTGGGTTAGCCGACATCTCGCCACGCAGAATAAGGAAATCGAAAAAGCTACGCAGCGATGAGAGGCGCGTTGCCAAACTGCTGGCTTTCATGCCTTCTCGCATGCCCTTACCTGCTAATTGGCGCACCCAACCAGCATCCACTTGAGACCAATCTTTGAGCCCCATTTCAGCTAGGTGCTGCGCCATTGTTTCTAGCTGCTGTTTGTAATTGCGCTGAGTATGTAGGCTAAGCCCCTTTTCGCTTCGTAAGAATTCATAGAAGCGCTCAAGAGGCTTTTGCAGACTATTTGGCAGAGGAGTGTTGGGAGTTGTCGTCATCGTAACTTTGCCATACCAGTGTTTGAGCGAGATGTGCCACTACTAATGATAGGTGACGCAAAAACAAGGTATCCATATCTGGCTGAAAATGGCCGCCATCTTCACTAGAAAAAGCAAGCACGCCCAGAGTTTGCTGTTTCACGAGCGGCAGTACCACATAGGACCCCATTTCCGGCACTTCCATGTTGCCAAACAAAGCTTCACGATCCACTTTGCGAAGACGTCCTAAGTACGCATCTTTGCCATTTAAGTGAGTGGTCGCAAAGCGTTGATAACTTTCCTTACTCAATTGAATCGATGCGTCGCATTGACTAAACAATCGAACAAACGCACGTAAGCCCAATGTTTTGGCTTTCTCTTCGATAGAATGAATGACTTGTTTAAAGTCACCACACTTTAGAATCTGCCCCTGCAAATCCATAAATTCGTAAAAGGTGCGATCATTGTTCGCCGCAAGCGACATTAGTGTAGTGATCTCTTCCTCTAACTCTTCAATGCGCTGACGTTGGCGATTCATTTGGATGTGTACCAAAGATACCGCGCCTAAGTCTGAGTGTGGGAAAGATAAACGATCCACAAGCTCCGGACGTTGCACAAAAAAGTCTGGATGATCTTTGAGGTACTCTGCCACTACTTCAGCCGTTAAGGCATCTGCTTCTACTTGAGACAAACCGTTTCCTTTTTCTTCAACTAGCAAGATAATTGACCATCAAATACATGCGTTGTAGGTCCGGTCATAAACAACGGCTTGCCAGGGCCTTGCCATGCAATTCGCAATTCACCACCAGGTAGAGAAACCTTAACGTTTTCATCCAACAAGCCCTGCAGAATCCCAACCGCGACTGCCGCGCATGCACCACTACCACAAGCTTGTGTCTCTCCTGCGCCTCGCTCGTAAACTCGAAGACGAATATGGTCACGACTCATCACCTGCATAAAGCCAGCGTTGACGCGCTCTGGGAAACGCTCATGCGACTCGAGCAGCGGACCGAGAGTTTCCACTTCTGCCGTATCCACATCGTCGACCACGGTCACTACGTGCGGGTTACCCATGCTCACAGCACCACAAAACAAGGTATTGTCGCCTGCTCGCATGATGTAAGTTTTCTCTTTTTGCTTCGCTTTGAAAGGAATTTTGTTCGGTTCAAACTCTGGCACGCCCATGTTGACCGTCACTTCCCCATCATCTTCGATGTTGAGAATCATCTTTCCTTTCTTGGTGCTCACGCTGATGCTGTATTTATTGGTCAGCCCCTTCAAGCGAACAAAGCGGGCAAAACAGCGTGCACCGTTACCACACTGTTCAACTTCACTACCATCGGCATTAAAAATCCGATAATGGAAGTCGGTTTCAGGGTCGTAAGGGGCCTCTACCACAAGCAATTGGTCAAAACCAACGCCAGTATGACGATCCGCCAAGCGGCGGATCAGGTCTTGCGAGAAAAACACGTTCTGGGTAATACAGTCGACGACCATGAAGTCGTTGCCCAAACCGTGCATTTTGGAAAAGTGGAAATGCATTTGTTGTGTGTTACTCCGGTAGAATCTGTTCCAGCTGCCACAAACTGGTCAGCTCCTCACGCTGGCGAACTAAGTGGCTTTGTTTACCGTCCACCATCACTTCTGCCGCTCGGGTACGAGTATTGTAGTTCGAAGACATCACAAAACCATAGGCACCTGCTGAACGAACCGCGAGTAGATCACCTTCTTGCAAAACGAGTGCGCGATCTTTACCCAAGAAGTCGCCGGTTTCACAAATAGGACCAACCAAGTCGTAAGTCTGAGCTTCACCCTTTCGCGGTGAAACTGGCACAATATCTTGCCATGCTTGGTATAGCGCAGGACGCATCAAGTCGTTCATTGCAGCGTCGATAATCGCAAAGTTTTTATGCTCAGTATGTTTTAAAAACTCAACACGCGTTAGCAAGATACCTGCGTTCGCAGCAATTGCACGGCCTGGCTCAAAGATCAGCTCCAAGTCTTGGTGATTTTCAAGACGGCCTAGTAACGCTTTGGCGTAATCAGAAGGCTGAGGTGGTAATTCATCACGATAGACCACACCCAAACCGCCGCCGACATCAAGGTGACGAATGTTAATGCCTTGTGCTTTTAAATCATCAATCAGGGCCAATAAACGGTCTGTCGCGTCGATAAATGGGTCTATATTGGTCAGCTGAGAACCAATGTGGCAGTCGATGCCTTGCACATTCAAGTTCGGCAGGCTTTGCGCGAATTTATAAACATCTGGCGCACGATCAAACGCAATGCCGAATTTATTGTCGCGAAGACCAGTCGAAATGTAAGGGTGTGTTTTCGCGTCGACATCTGGATTGATACGCAGAGAAATTGGCGCAATCACACCAAGCTCACCCGCAACCTTGTTCAAACGTTCTAGCTCTGGCTCAGATTCAACGTTGAAACATTTGATACCTAGCTCAAGAGCGCGCTTCATCTCTGCCGGTGTTTTACCAACACCAGAGAAAACGACTTTTTTCGGATCACCGCCTGCGGCAATCACACGCTCAAGTTCACCACCCGACACGATGTCAAAACCCGATCCCAAACGCGCTAGCGTGTTCAATACGCCTAAGTTTGAGTTGGCTTTCACCGCGTAGCAAACCAGGTGAGGATGCTGACCCACAGCACTATCAAACGCCTTCCAATGGCGCTCTAGCGTGGCTCGAGAATATACGTAAAGAGGAGTGCCATATTGCTCTGCAAGAGCTTGAAGTGGGACGTCTTCGGCCCAAAGCTGGCCATCATCCTGATAGTTGAAGTAATCCAAAATTCGCTTCCCTTATTTTATTCGACTGCTGAACCCTAATTTCACCCTAAGGTGCGGTTATTTATTGTGATTGCTCATTCTGTTGAGTGTCATCTGGAATGTATAGTGAGCCAGACTGACCACACCCCGCTAAGGTCGCGGCAACCATCACAAACAACACAGTAACTAATTTTTTCATTTCGCATATCGTGATTATTGAATCAATGCCCCCTATAATCGCACCACACTCAGGAAAAGCAATAGGATAGACGGATGAACGATACTGAATTTCATCAACTGGTGGATGCGCAGATGCAAATCATCGAAGAATCCATCGATGATTCAGGCGCAGACATTGATTACGAAGTCACTGGCAACGTAATGACATTGGAATTTGAAGACCGCAGCCAAATCATCATTAATCGCCAAGAGCCGATGCATGAGATCTGGCTAGCGTCCAAATCTGGTGGTTTCCACTTCAAACTTATTGAAGGTAAATGGACCTGCTCAAAAACGGGTATGGAGCTATTTGAAATGGTGAAGCAAGAATGTGAAAAGCACGCGGGCGAAGCCATTGATTGGGCATAATTCTGGTCAATCGTCACCAAAACAAAAAGAGCACCGAAGTGCTCTTTTTGTTTATTGATACGGGTTTAATTACGCGTTCACAGTTTTGGTCGGGCGACTCGGTGAACAACCGTCATTACGGTAAGGAATGATATACGCATTCCCCTCTTCAGGGTGAATAATTTGATAGTACTGAGGCAGGTTAAAGTTAATAAACTTAGACGCGACGCGACTATCGTCTTTTACCGACGTGTAGAAGCTGTTTACAGACGAAATCATTTCATCTTTGGAGCCACTAAATTGGTGATACACTTCTACTTGATTTGACTCATCCAACACATAAATATTGAAGCCATCCTCGTTATCTTCAAAGAAGAACTGCACCAGACCTTCACTGGCAAACCCATCCACCGCTTCCGGCATTTGATATTCTTGCTCACGATCGAGCATTAACAGCGGCGAGCCTTTGAGCTTGTTAGTAGAAATGCTGCGGTAGAAATCGATGGAATTTTCTAGCTTCTGCACCGACACACCACGACGTTCAAAGAACAACCCATAAGTCTGGTTACCAAGACGCATCGCTTTAAAGCGGCGGCGTTTCTCTTGCTCTACTGGTTTCAAGCGTAAGTCGATACATTCAGCTAAAAGCTGGTAAACCATATTACGCATCACACCACGCATGTTCTTCGCATAGCAGAACACATCCACTGATTCTGGTGGCAACGCATCTTGGTGCATTTTGCCCAAAATGGTTTTCAGTGCATCCAGCATCGCCGTTTCCCCTTTGAAATGCAGCGTACGCACTTCATGCCAAGAATTACGGTAAACAAGGTCAACACTGCCGACTAAATTTTTATGTTCTGGACCAAAGCTAAAAATATCGGTGTTCTTAACATCCACTTTCAACGAACGACCAGAAAGTTCAGACGTCGGATCATTTTCGAAGTTGATGAACATCGCAAGCTGGCTTATTTCACAAGGACTCGCTAGCGCCTGCATAGATGGACGACGCTTACGCAACGCAAAAGTATTTCGTAAGTCACTCACCATTTGGTAAAACTTATCAATATCTAGCTGCGCTTCACGTACCACGGCATGTAAACGAGTCGATTCAGTGATCAAGCCATTGAAGAATGCCCAAGCAACCAACTTACTCAAGTATTCATGATGCTCTAGATATGGTTGCCCCAAAATGCGGTGCGCAATAAGCGGTTGTTTATAGAGGTACCAACCAGACTTGTTTACCCCCCCTTTTTTCACTTCGATAAAGCTCAAGTCAGGCTCGTGCAGATCAGGTGAAATCTGTGGGTTTAGTAACGTTACTTTGCCCGGCAATACTTCAAAAGCAGCGTAGAGTTTACGGGCCAAAATACTGATGTCTTGCGGACTGATAGCAGAAGTGATGTCGTTACGACGCGCAAATTGAATCAAGTTACGGTAGCTTTGCATCAACGCATCCAGCAATGCATGATGTACCACCTTTACTTGTTCAACCTTCCAATTACGGCGGTCATCGAGCTCTGCAACGACACTGGCATCCCAATTCCATTTTGCAATCATATCGCTCAGTGCTTCACGACGCCAAGCTACTGAGCCAACATTCGGCTCACGAGATAGTTTTTCATGGGTTTTGAGATAGAAACAGCGACGCACTAAATCCAAACGTGTATCGTCTTGAATTCGCTCTAAGTAACGGGTTACTTTTTCCAACATTAAGTAGTACGCATCCATGCCATAGAGATCAGGCTCATGGGCAAAGAAACGACGTTTAGTGTCGATGCTTAACAATTGAGTATGCGGGTATTCCCACGAGTAAGCTTCTAGCAAGATGGCTTTTAATACCGATTTGTAGGGAGAGTCGATGCTTTTGTATAACTGCCACAAGTTCGATCCGAAGTATTCTTCAGCAGGAATGCAGTTCAATTTACCAAAGTCGATCCATTCACTACAGTCGATGTAACCATCACTGCAAAGTTGAGAAACGTACTCGTCGTAACACTCTTCCATTTCTGGCGGCACGATTTGCCATAACAAACGCTGTCCGGCAATACGCACCGCACTACGATAGAATTCATCGAGCAAAAGTAAGTGCTGAGATGAACCACAGTTATCACCTGTCATCTCCTCAGAATGATTGCTTCTAAAGCGCTCTTTATCCATTAAGAAAAAGTTCGCTTCCACGCCTTTGCTTTGTGCCCAATCCGTGATGAGTAAGCATTTATTGGTCAATAACTCGCGTTCGTCACAATCCATCTCTGGTGAGATACACACCCAAATATCCAAATCACTGGAAGTACTTTGACCAATCGAGGAGGTACTGCCCATGGTGTACAAACCCAATATAGCGGGCTTTTCTACCGTCTTGAGCGGCTGACCAATGGCAAGTTGAATATCATCTATGAATTGTTGCTGAATGCTATTTAGTTCAAGCCCATGCACACCAAACGGGACATCGGCATCATAATAGCCAGGAATTACAGGATGGTTGTAGTTCAACAAGGCAGGAATCAAATGGAAGACTTGCTGGCTTTGCGAATCCATAAGCGCCAGCGCGCGATCAACTCGCTGCTGATTCAAATTATCTAGTCGCTGGATGATTTTTTGGGTGTAAGCCTGCAAGGGGAATTCCTTGGTTGAACAATCACGAAAATCTGCTGACGTTTTAAACCAAAACGGCTTAAAAACGTGATCAATTTAACACTTTTATTGGTGCGGGTAAAGCTTCACGCCCGCGTATCACTCTGGATACAAAACCATACTTTAGTCACAAAATTAATCGCGCGGTAGTGTCGCTCTTATTACCTATTACTAATAATAGTCCTTAGTCTAATTGAGAATCCAGTCACACTATTTTCATAACGTCATGTAATTCCATTCATAGCCTTCAGAGATAACGAACTAACAGTAAGCATTTCTTGATGAGAATGGTAGGATAAACCCAAATCCAAACAGCATTGAGAAGATCATGACACAATCCACACCGATTCGCATTGCAACTCGAAAAAGCCCTCTTGCTTTATGGCAAGCTTACTTTGTTAAAGACGCCCTTCAAGCCGCTCACCCTGGCTTGGAAGTCGAGTTAGTAACCATGGTGACCAAAGGTGACGTGATTTTAGATACACCACTAGCAAAAGTTGGCGGCAAAGGCTTGTTCGTAAAAGAGCTTGAAATCGCGATGCTAGAAGGACGTGCAGACCTCGCCGTTCACTCAATGAAAGACGTACCCGTCGATTTCCCAGAAGGCCTTGGCCTCGTGACCATTTGTGAGCGTGAAGATCCTCGTGATGCCTTCGTCTCTAATACCTATAGCCACATTGATGAGCTCCCTCAAGGTGCCGTGGTTGGTACTTGCAGTTTGCGCCGTCAATGCCAACTGAAAGAATATCGTCCGGACATCATCATCAAAGAGCTTCGCGGTAATGTGGGCACTCGCCTTGGTAAGTTAGATGCGGGTGAGTATGATGCAATCATTCTTGCTGCGGCTGGCCTCAAACGATTGAAGCTTGAAGAGCGCATTCGTAGCTTTATCGAACCAGAGCAATCACTACCAGCGGTAGGGCAAGGTGCTGTCGGTATTGAGTGCCGCCTTGACGATGAAAGACTGCTTAAGCTGCTTGAGCCACTTAACCACCAAGACACCGTAGACCGCGTTTTGTGTGAGCGCGCAATGAACCTTACGCTAGAAGGCGGCTGTCAGGTACCTATCGGCAGCTATGCCCTGCTAGACGGCGACAACATTTGGCTACGCGCATTAGTTGGCGAACCAGATGGCAGCGAAATTGTGCGTGGTGAAATTCGTGGCCATCGTAAAGACGGCGAAGCATTAGGAGTGCAGCTAGCCAATGAGCTGCTAGATAACGGCGCTCGTGAAATCCTAACTAAGCTGTACGCAGATCACGAATAACCATGGCAGTGTTGGTCACTCGGCCGGGAGAGCAAGGCAACGCGCTTTGCTCTCTGCTCGAAAGGCACGGCATTTCCGCATATCACCATCCTCTGATCGACATTGTCGCCGATCTCACGGACACGCACCTCTCTAAACATCTACATCAAGCTCAAATTGTTATCGCTGTTAGTCGACATGCAGTGCAATGTGCACAGCAAATCTTAGCCAGCAACGGGATGTCATGGCCGAAACAAGCTATTTACCTTGCCGTTGGTCAAAAAACAGCACACTATTTAAGCAAATGTACCCAACAGAAAGTACACTATCCCCAAGTCAGTGATAGTGAACACTTATTGCGACTGCCAGAGCTCAACAATGTGGCACAACAACAAGTTCTTATCCTTCGTGGTAACGGCGGAAGAGAGCTGATCAAAGATGCATTGGTGAGGCGTGGCGCAAAAGTTCACTATAGTGAGACTTACAAGAGAGAATTCATCCCATTCGATCCAGTAAGCTGTATCTCACTATGGAAAAACCTACAAATTAACCAGATTATTGTCACCAGTGGTGAACAACTGGATTATTTGTGCAGCCAATTGACGTCGGAGCAATTGACTTGGCTTAATCAACAAGAGTTGTATATCCCCAGTCAGCGTATCGCTGACATCGCAATTCAAAGGGGGTTCACTCGCGTGAGATGCACGGGAAGCGCATCCAACCAAGAATTACTGGCGGCTCTCCAGCCCTAGCTACACAGGATATAGGCATGACAAGTAAAAATAACGACCAAAAAAATAACGATAAAAACCTTTCCGAAGAAACCTCATCGGCACCGCTAGTCGAAAAAACCACATCGCAGCAGGATGCGGACCTTAAAAAAGAGCAACCACAAGCGGCCGAGCCCCCAAAAACAGCAGAGCCAACCAAAGTCGAGTTTGAAGAAAAACAAGGTAAACGCGGTGTCAAACTAGGCACGGTCGCTATCATCTTATCGATTATTTTTGGCGGTGGCCTCGCGTACAAGCTGCATCAACAGCAAGCCGATTACCAAGCGCAGATCGCCCAACTAAAAAGTCAGCTAGAAAGCACTCAAGCCTCCATGAAGCAAGAGCTCAGCCGGGTACAAGAAGAAACCATCGAGAAAGCAACGACCGTGACACACAAAGCGGAAGTGGTACTGGGACAGCAACAGAAGAGCATTGAAAGCTTACAGCTTGCCGTTGCCGATGTGAAAGGTCGTCGACCAAACGACTGGCTACTTGCTGAAGCCGATTACCTCGTCAAATTAGCAGGTCGTAAACTGTTCTTAGAGCATGACGTAGAAAGCGCGACTCAACTAATGGAAAGTGCAGACCAACGCATTGCAGCACTGAATGATCCTAGCCTCGTCAAACTACGTAAAGCAATGGCGAACGATATCACCAAACTTCGCACTATCCCGCTAATTGACCGTGATGGATTGGTACTACGCTTAACTGCGCTACAACAGCAAGTAGACAAGCTCCCTCTCGCCAATGCACTGCTACCTGAAGCTGAAGCCGTAGAAAACACTGAAGTGTCTGAAGATATCGCAAACTGGCAAGATAACTTAATGACCTCTTTGAAGGACTTTTCAGAAAACTTCATTACCTTCCGCACGCGCGATGGTAACGTCATTCCACTGCTTTCTCCTGAGCAACACTTTTACCTGAAAGAAAACATCAAAGCCAAATTGGAAACGGCAATAAAAGCGGTGTACCAAGAACAAGGTGAAATTTACACCACATCTCTAAAAACAGCCGACAAATGGGCATTAGCTTTCTTCAACCAAGACGATAATTCCGTTAAAGAGTTCAACAAAACGGTTAACCTACTAAGTCAGCAAAATATTCAAGTGGAATACCCAACGAAACTGCAAAGTCAGTCTCAACTATCAGATGTCATTCGTGAACGCCTACGTCGTGAAGTCACAACGATGACAGGCATGGAGGATAAGTAATGTTTCGTCTTATTTTCCTATTTGTTGTTCTAGGCGCAGGACTATTTGTTGGCACCCAGTTTTCTGGTCAGCAAGGCTATGTACTCATCTCCTTTGCCGAGAAAACGATTGAGATGAGCGTAACGACATTAGTGGTTTTCGTTATCGCTACACTCGCAGGTCTTTTTCTGCTTGAGTATCTGATTAAGAAGTTAGTTTATGCTAGTTCTACAACATGGAACTACTTCAGTGTTCGCAAAATGCGCCATTCCCGCCGATACACCAATGAAGGCATTATTAAACTGCTAGAAGGTGACTGGAAAGGTGCTGAGAAGAAAGTAACTCGCTGGGCAAATCATCACGATATGCCGCTGCTTTGCTACTTGGTTGCGTCTGAAGCCGCACAAGGCCAAGGTGATAAAGCAAAACGAGATCACTATCTAGAGCTAGCGAGCCAACAAGAGAACGCCCATCTCGCAGTAGAACTGACTCGAGCGAAACAATTTATCCGCGACAACGAGTTCGAGTCCGCTTTCGATACCTTGCAATCGTTAAAAAGTCAGTATGCGAGTAACTCTATTGTATTGAACTTGCTGAAAACAACGTACATGCAGCTAAAGTTGTGGCAACCTCTTATTGACCTCTTGCCACAACTAACCAAAGCAAAACTCATCACGGAAGAAGAACATGCAGAGCTGATTCAAAAGGCGCAGTGCGGCTTACTCCATGAAGTAGCGCAACAACAAGGTAGCGAAGGGCTTATCTCTCATTGGAATAGTCTCTCACGTAAAGTGAAACAAGACACACACCTCGTTGCCTGTTTTGCTCGAGAACTCATCACACGAAAAGCTGATGCAGAAGCCTTTACCGTGCTAAAAGAAGCATTAAAAAAACAACCTGCCCCAGAGCTTTATCAACTACTGCCAGATCTAAATCTGCCAGATACCCACCCTGTCGTGGTCTTCTTAGAGGGCGTAGTGAAGAAAGAACCGGATAACGCCGCTGCCCATAGCGCATTAGCGCACTTCTATTTCCGTCAAGAGAAGTGGCAAGAAGCCCAAGATCACTTTGAGATCGCCTTAAAGCTTCGCTCTGACGTCTCTGACTATGCATTCCTAGCAGACACACTAGAGAAGCAAAATCTAACCAAAGCTGCTCACGAAGTCTCTCGTAAAGCTCTCACGCTCGTACAGAACGACTAAGTAGCAGTCATCTAACCAAGCCGGCAGCTCACTGTCGGCTTTTTTATTGCCTGCTATTAACCCTTTAGTCCTTACATCAACATGTTTATCAAATTCATTGGTTCCCAAGTAATTTCCAACTTCCTAGCAACTCACTATCGTTTCACTTTCACTCTTCTCTTTTGACTACTCTGCTCCTGTCATTCCAGCAGAATCCAAAAACAATTTTAAAAGATGCAGGAATACGTAACTTTAGCCTGTTGATGTATGGTTTTAAGACGTAGCTAGATTTAGGCAATAGAGCACACGCATCGCTAGACTGAGTAAAACAAAAAGATACATCAGTGAAACAGTGGCTATTTGAGTATGCTTATTTGTTCGGTCTATCCGGTAAAAGGGGCTAGAGAAGCAATGGTAGTGCTTTAAGAGAACGATAAGGCAATAGATGGTTCAACACCTTAACAAAGCATCTCCAACAACCTTATCGGGACAGCATGCAGTGATGAGGATGAACAGCTTTAGAAGCAACTGCACTTCTTAGCAAAAATCAAAACGTCACAACCAATACCGATACCAATATTACTTTGTCGAAAAGTAGATCGCATATGGAATTGATTTTTGGCAAGCACAGATAGAGTAATAAAGATGTACGGAAATGAAAAAAGCCTCGCTATTTCTAGCAAGGCTTCTTAATAGTGGCGGAGAGATAGGGATTTGAACCCTAGATACGCTATTAACGTATGCCGGTTTTCAAGACCGGTGCTTTCAACCACTCAGCCATCTCTCCACAAATTGTCATCAACAGATTAGTACACTGATGATGTTGTTACTTGTCTATGCAAATAACGATATTTAAAGCCTGGCGATGTTCTACTCTCACATGGGGAAGCCCCACACTACCATCGACGCTATTTCGTTTCACTTCTGAGTTCGGCATGGAAATCAGGTGGGTCCAAAACGCTATGGTCGCCAAGCAAATTCTTTAATCTGGAAAGCTGTTTTTTTAATT
>NZ_JAHGAM010000046.1:0-6643 GCF_030248595.1 Vibrio sp. D417a
CAAATTTTTCTTTAGACATGAGTGGTCCCTCTAGGTACGGATTTAGGTGGCCCAAATTGACCACGCAACCAAAAAAAGATAATTGGTAAATCTAATATCAAAAGGAAATAAACTTGAGAGCTGGTGCTGATAGGCAGACTCGAACTGCCGACCTCATCCTTACCAAGGATGCGCTCTACCACCTGAGCTATATCAGCACTCAAATTAGAGTGGAGCGGGCAGCGGGAATCGAACCCGCATCATCAGCTTGGAAGGCTGAGGTAATAGCCATTATACGATGCCCGCAACACGTAACTCTGAGAGCTATTTCCTAAAGAATATGGTGGAGGGGGACGGATTCGAACCATCGAAGGCAGTGCCGGCAGATTTACAGTCTGCTCCCTTTGGCCACTCGGGAACCCCTCCAAATTTTCAAGCCATTCAGACTACTAAAGGAAAGAATGGTGCCGACTACCGGAATCGAACTGGTGACCTACTGATTACAAGTCAGTTGCTCTACCTACTGAGCTAAGTCGGCATAAGTGGTGCGCATTCTATTGAATGATTTTCTAGGTTGCAATAGTAATTTGAAAAAAAATCATAAATTTCGATTTTTTAGATTCGTTTGCTGCAAATTCGTACAAACTTAGCTTTTTTAAAGTAAACTTCGACCTTTGTCGTTTGCTTTGAAGTTCGCTTGATGTATGTTCTTGCTTCTATTAAACCAAGGATAAAAGAGACCCATGAGTCCATTTTTGTCATTTGACCGTGCAAATTGGGCCGAGTTAAGAAACTCTGTACCGATGACACTTTCTGAAGACGACTTGACTGCGCTTCAGGGCATTAATGAAAACCTAACCATGGAGGAAGCGGTAGAGATCTACCTTCCTTTGTCTCGTCTTTTGAATCTGTATGTCCAGGCTCGTCAAAGCCGCAATTCCGTATTACAACAATTCTTAAATACAGAGGAACATGCTCCCCCTTTCGTAATTGGTATCGCTGGCAGTGTTGCTGTAGGCAAAAGTACGACTGCTCGTATTCTAACGGCATTGCTTTCTCGTTGGGAGAATCATCCCAAAGTGTCCTTGGTTACAACAGATGGCTTCCTATATCCGAAAAAAGTACTAGAAGAACGCGGTATCATGCATCGTAAAGGCTTCCCAGAATCCTATGATATCAAGCGCTTAGTCGAGTTCATGTCTGACGTAAAGGCAGGAAAGCCCGATCTTGAAGTACCCATCTACTCTCACATCACGTATGACATTACTGATGAACTAAGAAAAGTGGATAGACCGGATGTTCTTATTATTGAAGGTTTAAACGTTCTGCAAAGTGGAATGGACTATCCACATGACCCGCATCGTGTCTTCGTATCTGACTTTTTAGATTTTTCAATTTATGTCGACGCAGAAACAGAGACCATTGAACATTGGTACATAGAACGCTTTTTAAAGTTTCGCCAAGGGGCCTTTACGAAACCAGGCTCTTATTTTAGCCACTACACACAACTCTCTGTCGATGACGCAAAGAAAAAAGCAAAGCAAATTTGGCATGATATTAATGGGCTCAATTTAGAATTGAATATTCTTCCAACTCGTGAGAGAGCCCACTTGATTCTACACAAAGGCGTTAACCACTTGGTTGATAAAGTCTCGTTGCGAAAGTAATCGAAGCTTAGTCACTTTTACGCAACGAGATTTCACCACCAATATAAGTCTCTAGTCCTTGGGAGGTTTCGATTAATATTCCACCTTGATGATCGATGCCTCGAACGACGCCATGTACCTCTCTAGGCCCAATAAGCAGTTTGACCTGACGATTAAGGAAATTGTCTAACCGATTCCAACGTTCGATAAAGCCAGTAAGCCCTTTCATTTCATATTCGACAAGTGCAGAATTCCAATGCTTGATAATAGTCATTGCTAGAACATTTCTATCGATCTTGAGACTCTGATTTACTTGGTTCAACGTGGTCCATGGCTGGTCAATCTCAGGCTGGTCGTCAGGCATTCCAATATTCAGGCCCATCCCAATCACTAGATGAGCAGCCCCACCGGCCTGACCCGACATTTCAACCAAGATTCCGGCCAGTTTTTTATCTTGATAATACAAGTCATTCGGCCACTTGAGTTTAACACCTTGTATGCCTACTTCTTCCAGAGCTTCCACTGCGGCAATCCCAATCACCAAGCTCAAGCCCATTGCCGCAGCCATTCCCGCATCCAGTCGCCAATACATAGAGAGATATAAGTTAGAGCCAAACGGTGAGACCCATTGTCTACCACGGCGACCACGACCTTGCGCTTGATATTCAGCAATACAAACACGGCCCTTTTCCGAATCCGCGACTCTGTCGAGCAAATACTGGTTCGTTGAGTCAATCACAGGGACAAGTTCAACAAGTGACTCCGAGCTAGTGGTAAGGAGTGTCTCGTCTAACAGCTGCAATGGTGAAGCTAATTGGTAACCACGCCCTTGCACTCGATAAATATCAATACCCCATTCACTAAGACCTTTAATGTGCTTAGCGATTGCCGCTCTAGAAACATTAAGATCGTCGCCCAACGCTTCTCCTGAATGAAACTCTCCATCACTTAATAACTTTAAAATATGAAGTTTCGTAGAGTGATCTTTTCTCATCTAGATGCCTCGATCTGAGTCAAATTGGTCTCCCCGGTACGATTGAGAAAGCGTACTTCATGCTCAAGTATGATTTGGTATTTGTCCCATACTGTCTGCTTCACTAAAGAAGCAAGCGCGACAATGTCATCAGCACTACAATTATCTATGTTGGTCAAAACCAAAGCTTGCATAGGGTTGACCTGCGCACCATGTACAGACTTCCCTTTTAATCCACACTGATCAATAAGCCAACCAGCGGCAATTTTCATTCCTCCAGAAGCTGGGTAGGCCACTACGTTAGGGTATTTTTTTGTGAGTCGATCATAGTGATCTTGCGTGATCACTGGGTTTTTAAAGAAACTACCTGCGTTACCTATCTTGGTTGGGTCTGGCAGTTTTGCCTTTCGCACTTGGCATACTCGTTCGAAGATAGAAGCAGGGCTGAGTTGTTCTTCTGGGATACTTTGTAAAGGACCGTACTGGTTAATCGGCTGCCATTGCTTCGCCAACTTAAGCCCTAATGCGGTGATAAAGCACTTTCCGTGCAACGCATGTTTAAATATGGAATCCCTATAGGCAAACTCACAGTCTTGGGCGTGCATTCTTTTGTTTTCAAACGTAGTTATATCAAGAACATCTACATAATCACAGATGTCTTTTAGCTCTAGGCCATACGCACCAATGTTCTGAATAGGAGCCGAGCCAGCACAACCTGGAATCAAAGCTAAGTTCTCGATCCCACCGATCCCCTGATTCACACACCAGGAAACCAATTCAGGCCAATCTTCACCACCGGCAATATGTAATAGGTAGTGCTCATCCGTTTCCGTGACTTCTTTACCCATGATTCGATTAACAATCACTAATCCCTCAAAATGTTCTGTAAAAAGAACATTACTTCCTTTACCTAAAAAAAGTTTCGGTAAATGGGTGAATCTTGGGTTTTGAAATAGCTCAATAACATCTTCAAGCGACTCAACGATAGCTAAATAGGAACACGATTGTTCAATTCCAAAAGTATGGTAAGCCTTTAGGCTCGCATTTGTTTTAATTTGCATAGTAGGTTTGCAACACCAGATAAGATTCTCTTAAACTGTCGACATTCTACATTAGTTATCTTTTAACCGCAGTGACAATACCAGACTCATTAATCATAGAAGTGTTAAATCCCATCAAGCTCCCCCTCATTAAGAAACTATACAAAGCGTATTACCCTGCGGGTCGAGCCAAAAAAGATGAATTGATCATTACAGCAAGCCATAAGGGTGAAATCATTGCGTTACTACGTTTAAAAAGTGTAGATAAAGTTCGTCTGTTGACAGGAATGTTGGTCATTCCGAAAGTTAGGGGAACAGGGATTGGAAAAAAACTACTAACTCATTGTAAAAACAATGTTTTCACTGATGGAGATTATTGCTTCGCGTTTACACATCTCGAATCCTATTATTCCAAGCATGGATTCACAACAATTGATTGCTCTGAGCTACCACACCCGCTAAAAATGGCATTTCAACGTTACGTAGATAGCGGTAAAGATCTCATTCCAATGCAATTCATCTCTTCAACGACATCAAAACGCGTGCTTTTGTAGCCAGGTAAATCATATCTTTGATAAAATGGCAGGTTCGCAATATTGCACTAAACTAAGGTACTCATACCGATATGATAGTAAGTAGGAATCCATTCGAACAGTTGCCAAGTCTCGCTGTCAATCCGGAAGACTTTGATGTTCTGTATTCAGCAGAATCATTCAGAACCCGTCTTTTAGATGCTATCAGCAAAGCAACGTCGCGAATTTACCTAGTCGCTCTATATCTGGAAGATGATGAAGCTGGACGTGAAATTCTCACTGCGCTTTATGAAGCGAAACAGCGCAATCCTGGGTTGGACATCAATATCTGTGTCGACTGGCATCGAGCGCAGCGTGGCCTGATTGGTGCGGAGACATCTGAGGGTAATTCAGCGCTTTACAAAGCATATGCCAGCAAGTACCAACACCCAATCCCTGTCTATGGCATACCAGTGCGTGGCAGAGAAGTTTTTGGGGTACTGCATTTAAAAGGCTTCATTGTCGATGATACTGTTATCTACAGTGGGGCGAGCTTAAATAACGTTTATCTCCATTATCATGAACGTTATCGATTTGATCGTTACCATGTGATTCGACATGAATCTTTAGCGAATTCAATGGTGCAATTCATTCAGGAAGAAATGATTGCTCACCCTGCCGTTAATGATCTTGCAGGAAAAGATAAACCAGAAACCAAAGAAATAAAGTCGGCGATTCGCCAACTGAGGGCTTCTCTTGCTCAAGCCAACTATAAGTTTGAAGACCAAGCTGCAACAGAAGAAAGTGTAAAAGTCACTCCGTTAGTTGGGCTAGGCAAACGCCGTAATCTGCTCAATCAACAGATTGTAAAGTTATTGGCAGCAGCCCAAGACGAAATTTTCATTTGTACGCCTTACTTTAACTTCCCTAAAGCACTTCATCGTGAAGTGAAACGAGCCATGAAGCGTGGTGTGAAAGTAACTATTGTTGTGGGTGATAAAACCGCCAACGACTTTTACATTGCACCTGAGGAAGACTTTAAAACCATTGGCGGACTTCCATATCTTTACGAAGTGAATTTGCGTCGCTTTGCGAAAGCCAATGAAGCGAATATCGCCGCACGTAAATTGTCAATTCACCTATGGAAGCATGACAATAACAGCTTCCACCTTAAGGGCATTTGGGTTGATAAACGCTATATGCTACTTACTGGGAATAACCTAAATCCACGTGCTTGGTCACTCGACCTAGAAAATGGGCTACTCATACAAGACAATTATGCGAAGCTCACTGAGAAGTTTGAAGACGAAGTTTCGCGTATTCTTGAGCATACTCACCTTATCTGTACTTATAAGCAATTAGAGAAAGTAGAAGACTATCCTATAGGGGTACAGCGACTGGTCAGAAAAATTACCCGCCTAAAGGCAGATGGTGTTTTAAAACGTATTCTTTAGACATCATTTCTCGCTCTAAAGTACGTCGAGATTTTATACTAAGCCAACCGCTTTAGCAGTTGGCTTTTTCATATAATCCATTTGGAATACTTAACTATTTTCTAGTACCGCTAGTGAGCACATAACCACTTAGATCTAGAGCGACTCTCTTAATGGGTTTGAGCTTTGACGTTTGTGAGTATTCCGCATAGCTTACAGCCTCGAGCTAAGCTACCCCTCTCTGTTCTGGCGCTTCTTGCCCTTTGGCGATATATTTTTTCTGAGACTCATCAAATGTTCAGCGTCGAAAATTATCACCTCGCTAATGAAGAGCTCCTTCAATCTTTCATCTTCCAATTCGTTTTTTCTTTCTCATCAAGATTCAAGTCGTTGAACGCCTTTGAATACCATAGATTACTTAGGCTTGTTTGTAGGTCATATTGCCTTTCCACAGCATCAACGGCCTATATTATTAGAGCCTAGTGTGTAATTACGCAGAGTTCGCTTAGTAGGGATTATGTGAAATAGTCTAGTTAGGTGTATAAACACTCTTCAGGGAAACGTCGCAGTAGAAACGAAAAAAGCCCCAGTCTTTAGACTGGGGCTTAATATAAGTGGCGGAGTGGACGGGACTCGAACCCGCGACCCCCGGCGTGACAGGCCGGTATTCTAACCAACTGAACTACCACTCCGCAGTGGTATCACTCGCTTTAATAAGCAAGCGTCCAAAATTTAAAGCCTGGCGATGTTCTACTCTCACATGGGGAAGCCCCACACTACCATCGGCGCTATTTCGTTTCACTTCTGAGTTCGGCATGGAAATCAGGTGGGTCCAAAACGCTATGGTCGCCAAGCAAATTCTTTAATCTGGAAAGCTGTTTTTTAATTCTCGTTCTTACACATTCAACGTTCTTTCATTGAGTCCATCAAAACCCCTTGGGTGTTGTATGGTTAAGCCTCACGGGCAATTAGTACAGGTTAGCTCAACGCCTCACAACGCTTACACACCCTGCCTATCAACGTCGTAGTCTACGACAACCCTTTAGGATACTTAAAGTAT
>NZ_JAHGAM010000047.1:0-2783 GCF_030248595.1 Vibrio sp. D417a
CGAGCAACACATTCAGAAAAAGTTAACGCGCCTATCACCTGACCCAGGTAAGAAAAAATTAACCACGGGCAGGTGATAGGCTGTCAATGTTTAACTGTTTTGCTTTCTGGGTTTAATGAAGACATGTAAACTAACAAACTGTTTAAGAGTGATTCGCAACGCGTGGCATTTTTACTATGCGTTGTGTTTAGTGTTTAAGGTGGTATGCGGGAACTTCGGTATTGCGTTACTCACACCTTAACAGGGCGTTAGCATACTTTGATAGGAGTTCAGATGGCTACGATAGTCGAACAAATTGTTAATCGTGAAATTGACTCGGTCATCGTGTACGAATCTGACCAAGTTATAGCTTTTGCAGATCATGATCCAATCAACTTTGGGCATATTTTAATTTGTCCTAAGACTCAATACCGTACATTCATTGACCTGCCTGAGTCTGTGTTTTTTGAGATCACCGACGTTGCAAGAGATTTATATAAACGTATAGAAGCTAAGTTCAATCCCGATGGTATCGGCTTTATGCAAAACAATGGAGAGGCACCTTATTTCAACGAGCTCGATCACTACCATTTGCATATTTTCCCTAGGTTTCATGGAGACCAGTACGGTTGGGTTAGTAGTGAACTTGGAATTCAAACTATGGATAAACTAAGAGAATCACTTAAAGGTCTATGAGCATTGAAAAAGTATGCTAACAAATTGTTCAAGAGTGATTCGGCACGCGTGGCATTTTTACTATGCGTTGGTTTTGGTGGTTAAGGTGTTATGCGGAAGCATCGGTATTGCGTTGCTCACCCCTTAGCAGGGCGTTAGCTTAACATTTAAGTTCATGAACAAGGTAGTCAGGCAATTATGCTATTTATAAATTGCAATGTTGTGTGAAACTAAACAAAAAAGTAGTAAGCATATTTGTGCTCAAGTTCCAATAAGTGTATTAAGCATTATCAAAATCTATATTGGAGGCTTTATGAGAGTGCACAAATCAAAAATTGCCGCAGATCCAGTTAAGTACTACACGCATTTGATTGGTATGGAAAAGTACGAAGCTCGTATGAGACAGGAGCCTAATGCAATTACAATTATTACAGGAATTGTACTTTATAGAGAGTTACCTAAGAACAAACAGTCCGAAGTTTTGAAGCTAATATTGGCTTTGAACGATGGCCAGTTGAAAGCTTCACTATATGGTTTAGTTTCTCAAGTGGTTGCAAATCCATACTGGTTCTCATGGTCACTTTCTGATCGGGAGCTCAGAGAATTTTTTGATACCAATAAGGATGTGACTAATATATTGAAAGGTCTTGGCATAGACTTCTCGCTCCCTCTCACAGCAGCAGGTATATCAGCATTTTTGCTTTCATCAGCGCAACAAGGGGTAAAAAGTGCTTCCAAAGAGGTTGCGACTCAGTTGAAAAAGCAAGTTACAAGCTCACCAGTTGCGCAGATTGCAAATAGACTGGGAGTGACCAAACAAGTTGCAGGCAAAGCATCGGCAATCTTGGTCGTAATGGTCAGTGTAATTGCTTATCAAACACACTTAAATGCAAAAGATGCGCGGAAGGAGCTTCTTCGCAGAGGTCTACTTCAACCGGAAGATTTGTAATGCTAGTTTTAATACTAATAGTGATATTGTCATTGGCAACAATTCATTTCTCGCATGTGCTATTGATGCAGTATATGTTCTCTGAAGAAAAGTTATCGCCGAGTACTACTTTTCTTCGTCCATTATCTTTGTGTGTTATGGCTGCATGTGCCCAGTACTATATTCTTTCAATGATAACAGGCTACAATTTACCCGAGGTTGCGGGATTGGCTCTCGTGGCTACGAATGCATTCTTCTTCGTTGGTTTTTATTTTGCGTACAAAGCAAGAGTAAAAAGCCTAGAAAGTAAAAAGCACTCCTGAGTCTATATTAAGCTAACAAAGCATTTAAGAGTGATTCCCAACGCATGGCATTTTCATTCCATCGTTGGGTTTTGTGTTTACGGTGGTAAGGTTTAGTTTCGTGGTAGCGTTGCTCACACCTTAATGCGGCGTTAACTGCCAAAAGGTAAGCAGTGAGAAATATGAACAAAAATGTAATCATTGGCTGTGCTATTGTTGGGACTATTTCTTTAGCCGTAATGTACAGCGCACCGATATCAGATATCTGGAAGGGAATAACAGCACTTCCATTTGCAGGTGCTTTGTGCGGTGTCTTAATACAATTGATTAGAGATGACGCTGCTCATCAACGTAGAAAAGAGCTTATGCTACAAGAGCAGCAATATTCCTTGTCTGCGTCTTCGCACATGGCAAATACTGTTTTCGATAAACAAGTCGAGTTTTCTCAGTTATATGTAGAGAATGTACTGGACGCATTTGAAAGTCTTCGCCAACAACCTGAATGGGAAGAAGCACACGATTATGCTCGCACATTAACGATGCTCAGATTGAAGTATATGTGTTGGTTAACCGCAGAGGTTGATCAAAACTTAGGTGAGTTTGAGCAAAAATTGCGAACCCTCGGCGCCAATAGTGCATATATCAAAATGCCAAAAGGTGAAGGTACGCAACAAGCACACAGAGATGCTGCTGCAAGGGAGATGCTGGAAATATTTAGCGCTTTTGCTTATGTCTTAGATAAAAGCACAGGGCACCAAGAGGTTACTCTTGCATCGTTATCTCAAAAAATGCGTTCAATGCTTGGGGTAGAAGAACTAGCACATCATAAAAAGCGAATCATTGGACCACAAACGAATTTTGGCAGTTAACAAATTGTTTAAGAGTGATTCGCAACGCTT
>NZ_JAHGAM010000048.1:0-6520 GCF_030248595.1 Vibrio sp. D417a
CGCAACGCTTGGCATTTTTACTATGCGTTGCGTTTGGTGTTTAAGGTGGTATACGGCGGCATTGGTATTGCGTTGCTCACACCTTAACAGGGCGTTATGCGATCAATCGGAAATAGTAGAAACATGCTAATTGAAAGTAAATTAGCTGAAAAATTTTTATTCGAATACCAGTTGGTAATGACTTACATCAATAATGGCAAGATCCCAGAAGGCTTAGCGGATTTCGTAGCCTTGAGGGACGAATTGCATGATTGTGTTTCGGAAGTAAAAGCTAATATGTCCCACGCTGTATCGAGTGAGCTTTTAGAATCTCTCGACAACGCTATCTATGGACGATTTATTTACGTTAAAAAGTACAAAGACGGCTATGTGTTTTTACATCCTGATAGTAACCAGTACTATCAAGTGAAAGGGTTGACTTCGCCAATTGAAGAAATGTGCCCAGAATATTCTGTGGTTAATACGGCAATTTTGCCGTTTTCAGGCGAGCTAATTTGTGATGGTTTGTTAGTACCTTTCAATGCTAGCTTTGGTAGCGCGATGAAAAAAGAAATTCGCGATGGCTATTGGTTGGCAAAGAAAAGTGCTACGTTGATAAAAATCGCATAACAAAGCGTTTAAGGCAGATTCGCAACGCGTGGCATTTTTGTTTTGGTTGAGTTTTGTGTTTACGGTGGCATGGTTTAAGTTAGGTGGTCGGGTTGCTCACTACTTAACGCGGCGTTATATGTTGTTTTGGCTTAATTGGACTAGTCTTAATATGTGCTCTATTGCATTTAAGGTGGCTAGTATGAAACGTGTAAATCTAGTAATTTCTATATTTTCAATCTTGTTGAGCTTTGGGGGCAATGCTACTCCATTACCATGTACAGCATACAATGGAGTACCAGTGCAATATATTGCCAACCCTCAGCTTAACAATGTAGGTATGGCGAATGTAATGATGAATGGCCAACCTATAATTCAGTTAAATCCGAATGTAATTAATCAACTACCTTACCAAGTTCGCCAGTTTTGGTATGCCCATGAGTGTGCGCACCACGCACTTTTTCCGCAGCAGAATTCAGAGGTGAATGCCGATTGCTGGGCTATAAAAACAATTCGAAACCTAGGTATAATTCAAAATCAGCAACAAATAACTCAGCTATTAAACTATATATCTACGTTGCCTGGTAGTATGCAAGGCCATTTGCCAGGGCCAGCAAGGGCACAGAATATCTATTGGTGTTTCAATACATAACAAAGCGTTCAAGAGGGATTCACAACGCTTGGCAGTTTCAGTTTAAAGTTTAGCTTTTGTGTTTATGGCACAATGTCTTAAGTTAGGTGATTTGCGTTGTTCACCCCTTAACGCGGCGTTAGTATTCAGGAGGAAAATTAGTGCTTCATCAGATAGACAAATATCAGTGTTCTTCTTGTAACATTAAATCTAAACATATTACCGTATTGATTAGGAGCCCAAGTCCTTTTGCTGGTGTAAAACATCAAAAGCGTAAAGAGTTTATTGCTGGATTAATCAAAGGTTGGGCAGTTGGTCCATTTTTAGCTTCTATGGATGAGTTTTCTCGGCATGCGATCTGTGAAAACTGTGGGATCAAAACGATAGAGAACTGATAAGTAAGACTTCTTTCTAAGTTAGGTGTAACAGGTTGGGTCTGAATACTAACAAACTGTTCAAGAGTGATTCGCAACGCATGGCATTTTCATCATGCGTTAGTTTAAGTGATTAAAGTGGTATGCTGCGGCATCGGTATTATGTTGCTCACACCTTAACAGGGCGTTATGCGATTCATCATGTCTCCGTTTCTTTGAAATAAGAACTGACGTTTTCATCTAAAAAGCTTTTGAATGCATCCATACAAAAATTATGTCTAGCTTCCGCGGACTTAGTTCTTTGTTGAGACTTCTTCATTTGATACACAAATAGCAACGCTGCATCCTCTGGAGAATCCTTTCCAGACTCAAATTTTCCTCCATTGTGTACAGAGCCAAGGCGTCGACTTAAAGACTTGAATAAATCTTTGTCATAAGTGATCGCTGACGTGATAGCAATAGAGTTACTGGAGCATTGAGATGTTAAGTCAGCCATAGATAACAGTTCTATATCAGCGAGCCCCATTAAATCTCCTTTACTCTTAATTTTGAATAGCTTAGATAGCCCATCCTTATCTCTATTCATCATGTTGCGAGCTTTCGGCTGCTTCTTGTTCTGATCAAACATTCGTTTTTCCACGAAGTTCATCAACGCCCATTTAACGTAAAATGGACTTAAATAATATAGCTTAATTTCTGGTATAAGGTTTTCAGCAACAGCCATTGGGATTGATATAGAGCCATCCTCACGATCAAAACTCATAGTCCAATCTTGTGCTGCTAATTTTTCTACAGCCTTTTTAATGTTATTGGAATCTTTGTCAATTAATTTAGTGACGTTTTTCAGTTCTTTGTAATTTCTAAAGCCTATCGTGTTAGTGGAAATGCCAAGTTTAATAGCAGCTTCTTCTACGATAGACATTGCGTTGTTATACTGAGAAATATTAGAAATTGGTTTTTGATTATTCAATTCATACAAAACAGTCGGTGTTATACACAGAGAAATAGTAGCTCCAGCGTAGTCTTCCAAAAAGTAGAGTATTGAACTTGTTGCGATATATCTTATTTCTCTAAAGCGATTCTCATTTGAAGACAAAATATCCTGAATTATATTTGTATCTAAAATGATTGAAAATCGATTAGAGGACATTAGATACTCATTAAGTAAAGAGTGTAATTGAAACAAAGATTCAATGAATGTCTCTTTTTCTTTTTCAGATGCACTTTCTAAAAATCTTTTCAATAAGCTTTCTCTCTTAGCTTGACTTATTAAAACTTGATTTTCAAAATCACTCGTTATGCGCATCGCAAACACTTTTTGATCGCTTGTACTTTGTTTATTACTAGATTTGAAAATAATACCACCTCTGCCTTTAGGCTAGATTTAGTTAAAAGTTTTGTTGCATATCACTCCAGTAATGTGGCGTGAACTTTGACTTTTCAATAGATTTATAACTGAATAACTTAGATATGTGCGCAAGATCGCATAACAAAGCGTTTAAGGCAGATTCGCAACGCTTGGCAGTTTAGGTTTGAATCAGCTTTAGTGTTTACGGCACAATGGTTTAATAAAGGTGGTAGCGTTGCTCACTACTTAACGCGGCGTTAAGTGTAAGGAGAAAACTTTGCAATCAAGGATATCCATTCCTACGGATAATATATATAAGTTCTACGCTATGTTTGGGCTTGTACTTCTAGTTTCAACTATGGCACTTTTTGTATTCGTTTACTCTACATTTCAAGCTAACTCTCATGCTCGCTATGTAGAGCTTAAGGTATTGTCTTCCTTATCTAAATTAACGCCAGAACAATCGGCTCGAAAAGAAGTTCTGGAAGTAAAGGAAATGATCGATACTTCGGACAAGAAAACCTATATGAATGCAATTAGCTTCTTGCTAGCTTTGTCATTATTTTTGATGGCTTTTGGGTTTTATCGCTGGCATAAAAAAATTCAACCGCTACAAGATGAGATTTTAGTGAAGCAAAAGGAAAAAACGGAGCTAGAGATCAGGTTGCTTCATAAACAGTTGAACTCTTCTCGTATCAAGCAAGTGGGCAAAAACACTTAACAAGCTGTTTAAGAGTGATTCGCAACGCGTGGCATTTTTACCATGCGTTGAATTTAGTGATTAAGGTGGTATACGGCGGCATCGGCATTGCGTTGCTCACACCTTAACAGGGCGTTAGGTTTTCGGAGTCACATGAAGAAAATTCTGTTTATTTTGTGTACGTTGATGTTAGGAGTAGTAATGTCTGAGGGTTTGTTTTTAAGCTCATATAACGAAGTGTCCGAACGTTATGCAATTCTCGATGAGTTTGAAGAGTCTGGGGTACTTTACCTAACTAAGCCTCAAACTCAAAAGCCAGAAAGAGATGCTGTGGCGTACATACAGTACGCACCTGTTTCCGAGGAATCTTGGAAGCAGAAAATGAGAGCAGGGGAACCGCCACAATTACACCAAGGGCTAGTTTCCAAAACAGCAATTATTGAGAAGACAGTAGAGCAAGATTTTAGCTTTCAATGGTCGGCTGATGGTAATTCAGTAGCCTTACTATATAGAAGCGTTCCCATAGCTTTCGTTACTAAAAGCGAAAAGTATGGTTTTAGCAAAGCGGTTGTATCAGATTCGCCAGTTGTTTCAGTCTGGAATTCAGAGAAGTTTAGTGAACTATTTGAGTAAAAACCTAACAAACTGTTTAAGAGTGATTCGCAACGCGTGGCATTTTTACTATGCGTTGCGTTTAGTGTTTAAGGTGCTCTGCGGTAGCTTCGGTATTGCGTTGCTCACACCTTAACAGGGCGTTATAGCTACCCAATAAATGAAACAAAGGAGTTAAATTGAGTATTAGTCAAAGCTTACATCCTTCGGTGTTTATCAGCTCGACATTTGTTGATTTTATGGACGAGAGACAGGCAATAGCAGATGTATTGCGGTCAGAGTCAATCAATGTCAACGCACTAGATATTCAGCCCGCATCGAATAACTCGTCAAAATCCCAAATCGAAAGGGGTATCAAAGAAGCTGATTTCGTGATCTTACTAGTAGGAGACCGCTATGGTTCAATCCTCCCTAAAATGACAGGTGGTCGCCGAAGTGTTACTCACTGGGAATATTTGCTAGCTTCAAAGAAATACAAGAAACACGTACTAGTTTTCTTCCGCAATAGCTCACATCTTACTGGTGAACGCAAACTGTACGATGATGCCGACGAAGAACTAAAAGAAAAACAATTCAAACTTAAGCAATTTAAGACTCAGTTATCAGAGCTTCATAATCCTAGTTACTTTAATTCAATCGCTGAACTAACAGAAAAGGTTAAGTCTTCAATTGTTCCCGCATATAGAGGAATTATAAGCGACTTGAATATGAAGGACTCTCAAAGGAAAGCTCGTATTTTGGAGTTGGAATCCGAAATTGAAAGGCTCAAGAATAATCCGTTTAGTGATGCAATGGCTGATGCTTTCAAAGCCGCTCGTGGGGAGTTGTAGCTATAACAAACAATTTAAGAGGGATTCCCAACGCTTGGCATTTTTTCTTATACTTCAAATTTAGTGGTTACGGTACAATGCTTTAGGTCGGGTGGTAGCGTTGCTCACCCCTTAATTGGGCGTTAGCTGTCTGAGGAGATTATGAATAAAAATTTAACTGTGATTGGTTTTGTATTGACGGCAATATACATGGTCGGTTTGCTCTCAATATTAAGTGATCGAATTGGGCAAATACTTGTCATGGATTTAAACGAAGTTGGAGACTTCTTTGCCGGCATCTTTGGACCTGTAGCATTTTTGTGGCTAGTACTCGGTTTTTTGCAGCAAGGGAAAGAGTTACAACAGAGTACCAAAGCACTTGAGCTGCAAGCTGCGGAACTTAATCAGTCTGTTAAACAACAGCGAGAGTTGGTTGAAGTTACTAGAGCTCAATTGGAAGCTGAGCGCAATGTTGTTGAATTGGAAAACAAACGGCGTGTTGAGGCGGCAAAGCCTAATTTTGTATTCCTTGCTGTTGGGGCTGCTCATAGTTCTGGTAAAAGTACGTTTAGATTTAATGTAAAAAACACAGGAAGTACATCTACTAACTTGAATATAGTATTTAGTGAGCCGATGGCACAGCAGCATCCAACGGAAGTTCATGCTTGGGAAATGAGTCAAGAAGTTCAATTTCAGTTTAGGTTTGCTAGCGCTATACCTGATGAGTCAACTGTTACAATTCATTATGTTGACGCTCTTGGTAGCTCAGGACAAAGTGAGTATAGAATCGTAAAACAACTTACAGACTCACCTAACCCAAGTCTTAAGGTAATACCAAAAACCAACAGCTAACAAACTGTTTAAGAGTGATTCGCAACGCGTGGCATTTTTACTATGCGTTGGTTTAAGTGATTAAGGTGGTATGCGGTGGCGTCGGTATTGCGTTGCTCACACCTTAACAGGGCGTTATGTACTTTGGAGAAAATATAGAAGTAGTTTCTACTGAAAAGCACGTCTCAGAATATCCCAATCCGTTTTATTTGAAACAAGGCGATAAAGTAGCTCTAGGTACAATTGACGACGAGTTTCCCAACTGGATCTTTATAACCAGCAGTGAAGGGGAACAGGGTTGGGCTCCAGTTCAATATATCGAAAAGATGGAAGGTTTCTCTGAAGGAATCTTGCTTAAAGACTATGACAATGTTGAGCTCAATACTGTCATTGGTGAAAAACTATCAGTGCTATTCGAACTCAATGAGTGGTATCGAGTTTCGAGGTCAACGGGTGAAGTTGGTTGGGTACCAGTGCGCTCGGTACAACGTACATAACAAACAATTTAAGAGGGATTCCCAACGCTTGGCATTTTTGCTTCTACTTTAACTTTAGTGGTTACGGTACAATGCCTTACGTTGGGTGGTAGCGTTGCTCACCCCTTAATTGGGCGTTAGGCATACAAGG
>NZ_JAHGAM010000049.1:0-30933 GCF_030248595.1 Vibrio sp. D417a
GTAGAAATGGTAATGCCAGGTGACAACGTACAGATGACTGTAGAGCTAATCGCACCAATCGCAATGGACGAAGGTCTACGTTTCGCGATCCGTGAAGGTGGCCGTACAGTAGGTGCTGGTGTTGTTGCTAAGATCTTCGACTAATTCATAGCGAATTAGCGATGCTTTCGGAAAATCTTGAATTAGATTTGACGAACCAGTAGCAAAAAGGGCATCATTTGATGCCCTTTTTCTGCACTCAACATTATTTTTGCTGTTTTCTTGTTCAGAAGTGGGTTGGGCGCAGAGCAAGATTAAGCAAAGAGGCTTAATCTTAAGAAGAGTACGCTGATTTTTTCAGCGATATGGAGTTTGCCCTGCAACAGCGGGGTTGTTGTCGTCTATATTAAGACTTGTAACAGGTTGGTTTTATGAAAGCAAATAATGCTGAAACTCCTGATAGCTCAAACGCAGCAGATACGTTTAAGTGGGTAGCCGCTTTCGTATTGGCAGCTGCCGCTGTTGTGGGTAATTACCTGTATGGTGAAATGTCTGTAGTGGTTCGTGCTGCAGGCGTTGTTGTTCTTATTGCAGCTGCCTTAGGCGTTGCAGCAACAACGACTAAAGGTAAAGCAGCGATCAGTTTTGCAAAAGAATCTCGTATGGAAGTACGTAAAGTTGTTTGGCCTACTCGCCAAGAAACCATGCAAACAACACTGATCGTTTTAGCTGTAAGTATTGTAATGGCTCTAGTGCTATGGGGTATTGACGGAATTATGGTTCGTCTAGTAGCTCTAGCAACTGGGGTATAGAGGGTTTTTATTCATGAGTGAAGCTCCAAAAAAACGCTGGTATGTGGTTCAAGCCTTCTCTGGATTTGAAGGTCGTGTAGCTCAATCTCTGCGCGAGCATATCAAAATGCACGGCATGGAAGAGCTATTCGGTGAAGTACTGGTTCCTACTGAAGAAGTAGTGGAAATGCGCGCGGGTCAGCGTCGCAAATCTGAGCGTAAGTTCTTCCCAGGTTACGTCCTTGTTCAGATGATTATGAACGATGAATCATGGCACCTAGTACGCAGTGTGCCGCGTGTCATGGGCTTCATTGGTGGTACCTCAGACCGTCCGGCACCTATCACGGATAAAGAGGCTGACGCGATTCTTAATCGTCTTGAGAAAGCGAGTGAAGCGCCTCGTCCGCGTACAATGTACGAAGCGGGTGAAGTGGTACGTGTTAACGAAGGTCCATTTGCTGACTTCAACGGTACTGTTGAAGAAGTGGATTACGAGAAGAGCCGCCTGAAAGTGTCGGTATCGATCTTTGGTCGTGCGACACCAGTTGAGCTTGAATTTGGTCAGGTTGAAAAGCTGGACTAAGACTCTTCGTTAAAGAGTATAAAAAATCACCTTTTTAGGGTTGTATAAGGCGCGGATTATGACTATAATTTCGCGCCTTTTTACTTCAAGTGAAGTAAAAAGTTTCTTACACAAACGGGGAGCTGATCTGCGATTAGCGTTTGTACCCAAACTTAGGAATTATCATGGCTAAGAAAGTTGAAGCTTACATCAAGCTACAAGTTGCTGCTGGTATGGCTAACCCTAGTCCACCAGTAGGTCCTGCACTAGGTCAACACGGTGTGAACATCATGGAATTCTGTAAAGCGTTCAACGCAAAAACAGAATCTATTGAGAAAGGTCTACCAACTCCAGTAGTTATCACAGTATACAGCGACCGTTCTTTCACGTTCGTAACTAAGACTCCACCTGCTGCTGTTCTTCTTAAGAAAGCTGCTGGCGTTAAGTCTGGTTCAGGTCGTCCAAACACTGAAAAAGTTGGTACTGTAACTGACGCTCAAATCCAAGAAATCGCAGAAACTAAAGCTGCTGATATGACTGGTGCTGACATCGAAGCGATGAAGCGTTCTATCGCTGGTACTGCTCGTTCAATGGGCCTAGTGGTAGAGGGTTAATAAGATGGCAAAACTAACTAAGCGCATGCGCGTAATCCGCGAAAAAGTTGACGTAACTAAAGAATACGAAATCAACGAAGCTGTTGCTCTTCTTCAAGAACTAGCGACTGCTAAATTCGTTGAGTCTGTAGACGTTGCTGTTAACCTAGGCATTGATGCTCGTAAATCTGACCAGAACGTACGTGGTGCAACTGTACTACCTCACGGTACTGGCCGCGAAATCCGCGTTGCAGTGTTCACTCAAGGTGCTAACGCTGAAGCAGCTAAAGAAGCTGGCGCAGACATCGTAGGTATGGAAGATCTTGCTGAGCAAGTTAAGAAAGGCGAAATGAACTTTGACGTAGTTGTTGCTTCTCCAGATGCAATGCGCGTTGTAGGTCAACTAGGTACTATCCTAGGTCCTCGCGGTCTTATGCCAAACCCTAAAGTTGGTACTGTAACTCCTAACGTTGCTGAAGCAGTTAAAAACGCTAAAGCTGGTCAGGTTCGTTACCGTAACGACAAAAACGGCATCATCCACACTACTATCGGTAAAGCAAACTTCTCTGCTGAGCAGATCAAAGAGAACCTAGAAGCACTTCTAGTTGCTCTGAAGAAAGCTAAGCCATCTTCAGCGAAAGGTACTTTCCTGAAGAAAGTAAGCATCTCTACTACTATGGGTGCTGGTGTTGCTGTTGATCAGGCTAGCCTGAACACTCAAGCATAATTTATTTGCTTAGGCGCAAAATTCGTGTATAATTTTGCGCCTAATATTTGTGGTTGGGGCTGAACTTTGGTTCTTTGAACTGTCTCCTAGTTCGAAATGAATTAAGACCCAGTCTCCGTCCAAGACCGTAGGTGTTTGTGTAAAAGCAAACTTAATTATCCTACGTAGATGGTGCCCGAACTGACAGAAAGCTCTATGTAATATAGTTAACTTTCTTCTGGGGAAGCACCTCAATAGCTCTCACTGTCGTGATGATAGTGAGTGGTGTAACGACAACCAGGAGTAAATCCAAGATGGCTTTAAACCTTCAAGACAAAAAAGCAATTGTTGCTGAAGTCAACGAAGCTGCCAGTGGTGCACTTTCTGCAGTTGTAGCTGATTCTCGTGGCGTTCAAGTTGGCGCGATGACTTCTCTACGTAAACAAGCTCGTGAAGCTGGCGTTTACATGAGAGTTGTTCGTAACACTCTTGCTCGTCGTGCGGTTGAAGGTACTGAGTACGAGTGTCTAACTGACACTTTCACTGGTCCTACTCTAATCGCATTCTCTAATGAGCACCCAGGTGCTGCAGCGCGTCTTTTCAAAGACTTCGCTAAAGAGAACAAAGATTTCGAGATCAAAGCTGCTGCATTTGAAGGCGCTTTAACTGACGCTGAAGTACTAGCAACACTACCAACTTACGACGAAGCAATTGCACGCCTAATGATGTGCATGAAAGAAGCTTCGGCTGGCAAGCTGGCGCGTACTATCGCAGCTATCCGCGATCAAAAACAAGAAGCAGCGGCATAAGCCTTGCTTTTTACTGGTTGCTTAATAAACTTATTGTTGACTTAAAAGAGAATTGTTATGTCTATTACTAACGAGCAAATCCTAGACGCAGTTGCAGAAATGTCTGTAATGCAAGTTGTTGAACTAATCGAAGCAATGGAAGAGAAATTCGGTGTTTCTGCTGCTGCTGCTGTTGTAGCTGGCGGCGCTGCTGCAGGCGAAGCTGCTGCTGAGCAAACTGAATTCGACGTAATCCTAGAAGCTGCAGGCGGTAACAAAGTTGCTGTAATCAAAGCAGTACGTGGCGCAACTGGCCTAGGTCTTAAAGAAGCTAAAGCTCTAGTAGACGGCGCTCCAGCACCTCTTAAAGAAGGTGTTGAGAAAGCAGAAGCTGAAGCTCTTAAAGCTCAGCTAGAAGAAGCTGGTGCAACTGTTGCTGTTAAGTAATTATTGCATAGTTTCTTAGCCTAACGGCTAATTGGCTGGTGGTTTTTTAACCACCGGCCTTTTTGCGCTGTAGGGTATAGGCGAATTTTCCCGCTGTTTAAGCGCCTGATATCCATGCAAAAAACATTTCATTCTTACGAAATGAAATGTCACTACAGTAAACAGCTATATTAGTCACTGTCCCTTACCCCCCTTAAGTAACTAGGAGCGGGCGGACAGTTTGGGTCACTTATCAGCGAGCTGAGGAACCCCATGGTTTACTCTTATACCGAGAAAAAGCGCATCCGTAAGGACTTTGGTACTCGTCCACAAGTTTTGGACATTCCATACCTGCTATCGATCCAGCTCGATTCGTTCGACAAATTTATCGAACAGGATCCTGAAGGTCAATACGGTCTTGAAGCCGCTTTCCGTTCTGTATTCCCGATTCAGAGCTACAACGGCAATTCTGAGCTGCAATACGTTAGCTACCGTCTTGGTGAGCCAGTTTTTGACGTTAAAGAATGTCAAATCCGCGGTGTAACTTACTCAAAGCCACTACGTGTAAAACTACGCCTAGTTATCTTTGATAAAGACGCGCCAGCAGGTACTGTAAAAGACATTAAAGAACAAGAAGTCTACATGGGTGAAATTCCGCTCATGACAGACAATGGTACCTTCGTAATCAACGGTACCGAGAGGGTTATCGTATCCCAGCTGCACCGAAGCCCAGGCGTGTTCTTCGACAGCGATAAGGGTAAGACCCACTCTTCAGGTAAAGTTTTATACAACGCACGTGTTATTCCTTACCGTGGTTCATGGCTTGATTTCGAGTTTGATCCTAAGGATAACTTGTACGTTCGTATCGACCGCCGTCGTAAGCTACCAGCATCGATCATCCTTCGAGCACTAGGTAAGTCGACAGAAGAAATCCTAGATATCTTCTTCGAGAAAGTGAACTTCGAAGTGAAAGACCAAACTCTATTGATGGAGTTGGTTCCGGATCGTCTACGTGGTGAAACTGCGTCATTCGACATCGAAGCAAATGGTAAAGTTTACGTTGAGCAGGGTCGTCGCGTAACAGCTCGTCATATCCGCCAACTAGAAAAAGATGGCGTTGATCACATCGAAGTACCAGTTGAGTACATCGTTGGTAAAGTTGCATCTAAAGATTACATCAATGAAGCAACTGGCGAGATCATTGTTAACGCTAACCAGGAAATCAGCCTGGAAGCATTAGCGAACCTATCTCAGGCAGGCCACAAAGCGCTAGAAGTTCTATTTACGAACGATCTAGACCACGGTCCATTCATGTCAGAAACATTACGTATCGACAGCACGGTTGATCGTATTTCTGCATTGGTAGAAATCTACCGCATGATGCGCCCTGGTGAGCCGCCAACAAAAGAAGCTGCAGAAGCTCTATTCGAAAGCCTATTCTTCTCTGAAGAGCGTTACGATCTATCGACTGTTGGTCGTATGAAGTTCAACAGCTCTATCGGACGTGAAGACGCTCAAGAGCAAGGCACACTTGATGAAACTGATATCATCGAAGTGATGAAGAAGCTGATCGCGATCCGTAACGGTAAGGGCGAAGTGGACGATATCGACCACCTAGGCAACCGTCGTATCCGCTCTGTAGGTGAAATGGCTGAGAACCAGTTCCGTGTAGGTCTAGTACGTGTTGAGCGTGCAGTTAAAGAGCGTCTAAGCCTAGGCGACCTTGACGCAATCATGCCTCAAGACTTGATCAACGCGAAGCCAATTTCTGCGGCAGTTAAAGAATTCTTTGGCTCTTCACAGCTTTCACAGTTCATGGACCAAAACAACCCGCTATCAGAAGTAACGCACAAGCGTCGTATTTCTGCATTGGGTCCTGGCGGTCTAACTCGTGAACGTGCTGGCTTCGAAGTACGTGACGTACACGTAACTCACTACGGTCGTCTATGTCCTATCGAAACGCCTGAAGGTCCAAACATCGGTCTGATCAACTCTCTATCTGCGTTTGCGCGTTGTAACGAGTACGGTTTCCTAGAGACACCATACCGTCGCGTTGTAGATGGCGTAGTAACAGACGAAGTAGATTACCTATCTGCAATCGAAGAAGGCCAATTCGTTATCGCACAGGCGAACGCTAAGCTAAACGAAGATGGTACTTTTGCAGATGAGCTGATCACAGCTCGTCAGAAAGGTGAATCTGGTCTACACCCTCGTGAGCACGCTCAGTACATGGACGTTGCGACAAACCAGGTTGTATCTATCGCTGCATCGCTTATCCCGTTCCTAGAACACGATGATGCGAACCGTGCATTGATGGGTGCGAACATGCAACGTCAGGCAGTTCCAACACTGAAAGCTGACAAACCGCTTGTTGGTACTGGTATTGAACGTAACGTAGCAGTTGACTCAGGTGTAACTGCAGTTGCTAAGCGTGGTGGTGTAATCCAGTCAGTAGATGCTTCTCGTATCGTTGTTAAAGTTAACGAAGAAGAGTTAGTACCAGGTGAAGCTGGTATCGACATCTACAACCTGACTAAATACACACGTTCTAACCAGAACACATGTATTAACCAGCGCCCATGTGTGATGCCAGGTGAGCCTGTATCACGTGGTGACGTTCTTGCTGATGGTCCTTCAACAGACCTTGGTGAACTAGCGCTTGGTCAAAACATGCGTATCGCGTTCATGCCTTGGAACGGTTACAACTTCGAAGACTCGATCTTAGTATCTGAGCGCGTAGTTCAAGAAGACCGTTTCACGACTATCCACATCCAAGAACTGACTTGTGTGGCGCGTGATACTAAGCTTGGTTCTGAAGAGATCACAGCGGATATTCCAAACGTAGGCGAGTCTGCTCTGTCTAAACTAGACGAGTCAGGTATCGTTTACATCGGTGCTGAAGTTAAGGGTGGCGACATCCTAGTTGGTAAAGTAACACCTAAAGGTGAAACTCAGCTAACGCCTGAAGAGAAGCTACTACGTGCAATCTTCGGTGAAAAAGCATCTGACGTTAAAGATACTTCACTACGTGTACCTAACTCTGTATCAGGTACGATCATCGACGTTCAAGTCTTTACTCGCGATGGCGTAGAGAAAGACAAGCGTGCGCTTGAAATCGAACAGATGCAGCTTAAAGAAGCGAAGAAAGACCTAACTGAAGAATTCCAGATTCTTGAGGGCGGCCTTCTAAACCGTGTTAAAGCTGTATTGATTGAAGGCGGTTACTCTGAAGCGAAACTAGACACAACTGATCGTAAGAAGTGGCTAGAACTAACGCTAGAAGATGACGCACTACAAACTCAGCTTGAGCAACTTGCTGAGCAGTGGGATGAGCTAAAAGCCGACTTCGATAAGAAGTTCGAAACTAAGCGTCGTAAGATCACTCAAGGTGATGATTTAGCACCTGGTGTACTGAAGATCGTTAAGGTTTACCTAGCGGTTAAACGTCGCATTCAGCCTGGTGATAAGATGGCGGGTCGTCACGGTAACAAGGGTGTAATCTCTAAGATCAACCCTGTTGAAGACATGCCATACGATGAGAAAGGTCAGCCTGTAGACATCGTACTTAACCCACTGGGTGTACCTTCGCGTATGAACATCGGTCAGATCCTAGAAGTACACTTAGGTCTGGCAGCGAAAGGTATCGGTGACAAGATCAACCAGATGGTTAAAGAGCAGCAAGAACTAGCGAAATTCCGCGAGTTCCTACAAAAAGTTTACGATCTAGGCGACACTCGCCAGAAAGTAGACATTGCTTCTCTATCTGATGATGAAGTACGTACTCTGATCAAGAACTTGCGTGGCGGTCTACCAATCGCGACTCCTGTATTTGATGGCGCTCCAGAAGAGTCAATCAAAGCACTTCTTGAGCTAGCAGATCTACCAACATCAGGTCAGTTAACACTGTTTGATGGTCGCACAGGTGATGCGTTTGAGCGTCCTGTAACTGTTGGTTACATGTACATGCTGAAACTGAACCACCTTGTTGATGACAAGATGCACGCTCGTTCAACTGGTTCGTACAGCCTAGTAACTCAGCAGCCACTAGGTGGTAAAGCTCAGTTCGGTGGTCAGCGTTTCGGTGAGATGGAAGTATGGGCACTAGAAGCATACGGTGCTGCTTACACGCTACAAGAAATGCTAACGGTTAAGTCGGATGACGTTAACGGCCGTACTAAGATGTACAAGAACATCGTAGACGGTAACCACAGCATGGAACCTGGCATGCCAGAATCGTTCAACGTACTGTTGAAAGAGATCCGCTCGCTAGGTATCAACATCGAGCTAGAAGACGAAGAGTAATCCTTTTCTCTCTTGATGAAAGTCGAGAGAATCAAAGCGATTATTTGGAAGAAGGTGCTCACTTTAGCGAGTGAGCTCCTTTTAACTCCTTACAGGAGCTGATTGTGAAAGACTTATTAAACTTTCTAAAAGCACAGCATAAGACCGAAGAATTTGATGCAATCAAAATCGGTCTATCTTCACCAGACATGATCCGTTCATGGTCTTTCGGTGAAGTTAAAAAACCTGAAACGATCAACTATCGTACGTTCAAACCTGAACGCGATGGTCTGTTCTGTGCGCGTATCTTTGGTCCAGTTAAAGACTACGAATGTCTTTGTGGTAAGTACAAGCGCCTGAAGCACCGTGGTGTTATCTGTGAGAAGTGTGGTGTAGAAGTTACACAAACTAAAGTTCGTCGTGACCGTATGGGCCACATTGAACTGGCTTCACCAGTAGCTCACATCTGGTTCCTAAAATCGCTACCGTCTCGTATCGGTCTACTAATGGATATCCCTCTACGTGATATCGAACGCGTTCTGTACTTCGAAATGTACGTAGTAACAGAGCCTGGTATGACTGATCTAGAAAAAGGTCAGATGCTTACTGAAGAAGAGTATCTAGATCGTCTAGAAGAGTGGGGCGACGAGTTCACTGCTAAGATGGGTGCGGAAGCTATCAAGGACCTACTAGGTTCTATGGATATGCACGCTGAAGCAGAACAAATGCGTGAAGAGTTAGAGACAACAAACTCTGAAACTAAGCGTAAGAAAGTAACTAAGCGTCTTAAGCTGGTAGAAGCGTTCATCGCATCGGGTAACAACCCAGAGTGGATGATCCTAACTGTACTTCCAGTACTTCCGCCAGATCTACGTCCTCTAGTACCTCTAGATGGCGGTCGCTTTGCGACTTCTGATCTTAACGATCTATACCGTCGTGTGATCAACCGTAACAACCGTTTGAAGCGTCTTCTAGAGCTAGCTGCTCCGGACATCATCGTACGTAACGAAAAACGTATGCTGCAAGAGTCTGTTGATGCGCTACTAGATAACGGTCGTCGTGGTCGTGCGATCACAGGTTCTAACAAGCGTCCTCTGAAATCTCTTGCTGATATGATCAAGGGTAAACAAGGTCGTTTCCGTCAGAACCTTCTAGGTAAACGTGTAGACTACTCTGGCCGTTCTGTAATCACAGTAGGTCCATACCTGCGTCTACACCAGTGTGGTCTTCCTAAGAAGATGGCACTTGAGCTATTCAAACCATTCATCTACAGCAAGCTAGAGACTCGTGGTCTTGCGACTACAATCAAAGCTGCTAAGAAGATGGTAGAGCGTGAAGAAGCGGTCGTTTGGGATATCCTAGACGAAGTAATCCGTGAACACCCAGTACTATTGAACCGTGCACCGACACTTCACCGTCTAGGTATTCAGGCGTTCGAACCAGTACTGATCGAAGGTAAAGCGATTCAGCTACACCCACTTGTTTGTGCGGCGTACAACGCGGACTTCGATGGTGACCAAATGGCGGTTCACGTACCTCTAACTCTAGAGGCACAGCTTGAAGCTCGTACTCTGATGATGTCGACAAACAACATTCTGTCGCCAGCGTCAGGTGATCCGATCATCGTACCTTCTCAGGACGTTGTATTGGGTCTGTACTACATGACTCGTGAAAAGATCAACGTGAAAGGTGAAGGCATGTACCTTTCTGGCCCAGAAGAGGCTGAGAAAGCATACCGCACTAAACAAGCTGAGCTTCACGCACGCGTTAAAGTACGTATTACAGAAACTGTTGTAGACGAAGACGGCAACAGCACTACAGAAACCAAGATGGTAGACACCACTGTTGGTCGTGCAATGCTATGGCAAATCGTGCCAGCTGGTCTACCGTACAGCATCGTTAACCAAAAGCTAGGTAAGAAGCAAATCTCTAACCTACTTAACGAGGCGTACCGTAAACTAGGTCTGAAAGACACAGTAATCTTCGCTGACCAAATCATGTACACAGGTTTCGCATACGCGGCACTTTCTGGTGTATCTGTTGGTATCGACGATATGGTTGTACCAGCAGCTAAGTACACTGAAATCGCAGAAGCGGAAGAAGAAGTACGTGAAATCCAGGAACAGTACCAATCAGGTCTTGTTACTGCGGGCGAACGCTACAACAAAGTTATCGATATCTGGGCATCGACCAACGACCGTGTTGCGAAAGCAATGATGGAAAACCTTTCATCTGAAACGGTAGTTAACCGTGACGGTGAAGAGGAACAGCAAGAGTCATTCAACAGCATCTATATGATGGCGGACTCGGGCGCTCGTGGTTCTGCAGCACAGATTCGTCAGCTTGCGGGTATGCGTGGTCTGATGGCGCGTCCAGATGGTTCAATCATCGAAACACCGATCACAGCGAACTTTAAAGAAGGTCTGAACGTACTTCAGTACTTTATCTCAACGCACGGTGCTCGTAAGGGTCTTGCGGATACGGCACTGAAAACAGCGAACTCGGGTTACCTAACTCGTCGTCTAGTAGACGTTGCTCAAGACGTTGTTGTAACTGAACATGACTGTGGCACTCACGAAGGTGTCGACATGATGCCTCACATCGAGGGTGGTGATGTTAAAGTTGCACTTTCTGAGCTTGCTCTTGGTCGTGTTGTTGCTGAAGACGTACTAAAACCTGGTACTGAAGACGTTCTTATTCCACGTAACACCCTGATCGATGAGAAGTGGTGTCAAATCATGGAAGAGAACTCAGTAGACAGCATGAAAGTGCGCTCTGTAGTAACGTGTGATTCTGACTTCGGTTGTTGTGCACAGTGTTACGGTCGTGACCTAGCACGTGGTCACCTAGTGAACCAAGGTGAAGCAGTGGGTGTTATTGCTGCTCAGTCTATCGGTGAGCCAGGTACACAGCTAACGATGCGTACGTTCCACATCGGTGGTGCGGCATCGACAGCAGCGGCAGAGAACAGTGTTCAAGTTAAGAACAACGGTTCTATCAAGCTACACAACGCTAAATCTGTATTGGCTGATGACGGTAAGATCGTTATCACTTCTCGTGCGACAGAGTTAACTATCGTTGATGAGTTTGGTCGTACTAAAGAGAAGCACAAACTGCCTTACGGTACGCTACTAAGCAAAGGCGATGGTGATACAGTTCAAGCTGGCGAAACAGTTGCAAACTGGGAAGCGCACACACTACCTATCATTACTGAGGTAGCAGGTCGCATCCAGTTCGTAGATATGATCGACGGCGTAACAGTATCTCGTCAAACGGATGACCTAACTGGTCTATCTTCAAGCGAAGTAACTGACCCAGCAGCTCGCCCTTCAGCAGGTAAAGATATGCGTCCAGCTATCAAACTTGTTGACGAGCAAGGTAACGATGTAATGATCCCTGGTACTGATATGCCAGCTCACTACTTCCTACCTGGTAAAGCGATTGTGAACATCGAAGATGGCGCAGCAGTAGGTGTTGGTGCAACACTAGCACGTATTCCTCAGAAGTCTGGCGGTAACAAAGATATCACTGGTGGTCTTCCACGAGTTGCTGACCTATTTGAAGCACGTAAGCCGAAAGAGCCTGCAATCCTTGCTGAGCACACAGGTACTGTGAGCTTTGGTAAAGAGACGAAAGGTAAACGTCGCCTAGTGATCACACGTGAAAGCGGTGAAGCTTACGAAGAGATGATTCCTAAGCATCGTCAGTTGAACGTATTCGAAGGTGAAAAAGTTGAACGTGGTGACGTGATCGCAGATGGTCCAGAGTCTCCACATGACATCCTACGTCTACGTGGCGTACACGCGGTAACGCAGTACATTGCTAACGAAGTACAGGAAGTTTACCGTCTACAAGGCGTTAAGATTAACGATAAGCACATTGAAACTATCGTTCGTCAGATGCTACGTAAGTGTACTATTACTCACTCTGGTGACTCTGAGTTCCTACCTGGTGAGCAGATTGAATACTCACAAGTTAAGATTGCTAACCGTAACCTAGAAGCTGAAGGCAAAGAGCCTGCACGTTTCGAACGTGAACTACTAGGTATTACTAAAGCATCTCTAGCGACTGAGTCGTTCATCTCTGCGGCATCGTTCCAGGAGACAACTCGCGTACTAACAGAAGCTGCGGTTTCTGGTAAGCGTGATGACCTACGTGGTCTGAAAGAGAACGTAATTGTTGGTCGTCTGATCCCAGCTGGTACTGGTTTCGCATACCACCAAGAGCGTCAAGCTAAACGTTCTGAAGCGCAAGATGGTCCTTCTGCTGAGCAAGCAACGGATAACCTAGCGGCACTTCTAAACGCTGGTTTCTCTTCTGAAGAGTAAGTCATATAACGAGTAATCGTTAAAAGCTTAAGAAAAAGGCACCTTCGGGTGCCTTTTTAGTTTTTTATACTGCTTTGTTCTTCCGGTGGGATTTTCGATAAAGCTAGAAACAAAAAAGACCGACGATGATCGTCAGTCTTTTCTCTCACTCTATTTCTGAATGTTTGCAAATACTAAGCTCCAGGTGGCATAGACAGGCTTTCTGCGATTTGCTGTATCAGATAGTCCTCGACTTCAAAGCGAGTCTCAAGAATTTCCCCAATGAGACACATATCAGAATCGAAATCATTTAATTCATCATCTTCAGTCACTTCTGAGTACTTATCGTTAAAGTTCAATAATGGTTCAGTCGTTAGAACAATTTGACCATAGGTTTGATTGATCTCATTAGTCACGACAAAGCCGGTTGCTTTCCAACGGTCCATAACCATGTCATAAATTTTAAAGTGGCCTTCGGAGATGTAATCAACGAGGTGCTGACAGAAATCCTGCAGTTCGGAAGGAGATGGGAGTTCAATAACATTGGTTTTCGAACAAGGTTGCAGCGCTGCAAGCTTACAATATTCAACAATCAGGGATTGTCGTGTCTCTAACCAGTGATCAATGACATCACTTGAGCCACCCCACTGGTCTTGTGTTTGTTTGAATTTTCTTAGCATGACCATGCCCTCATGATCTGATCGCCCATCGGCGAACGTATCCTTTGCAAAGCAAAGTTAGTAAAGTTATTACAAACTCTTGTCCTTACTAGAATTTAGAGTGCACATTTACTTAACGATAAACTCTAGTATGAAATTAGATTGCCAGTAAAATGAACGAACTTCAAGCAAAGGGATGGTGTAATGTTAAGAAAAGGTGATGTTAACCGCGCGATAAATGCATACTGGTGTGTTGTTGCAGGAAGTGAAATTTGGCTGGTGGATGGTGCTGTGCCCTTCGGGTCTGCAGAGCAGTTATCACTGCCAGTAACGAGTGCAAGACCCATTGGTGAGTATTCTGGTTCGCCCGTCATGTGGCTTAACTTGGCCGATTTAGAGCATGAGCTACCTTTAGTATCCCTGCGTGACTGCCTGCATTTTCCTGAGCCATTATTTATGTTGTTAAGTAAAGCTGTGCAATATGGGCACATGACGCAAAGTTTGCGCTTTTGCCCACAGTGTGGAGGAAGAAACTTTCTTAATAATAACCAGTTAGCCATGCAGTGTGGTGAATGTCGCACCCTTCATTATCCTAGAATATTTCCGTGTATTATCGTTGCTGTACGTAAAGAAAATCAGATCTTATTAGCCCAACATCCAAGGCATCGAAATGGTATGTATACGGTTATTGCGGGTTTTCTAGAAGTCGGTGAGACATTAGAAGAGTGCGTGGCTCGAGAAATTCATGAAGAAACGGGAATTCTCGTTAAAAATATTCGTTACTTTGGCAGCCAGCCTTGGGCTTTCCCATCCAGTATGATGATGGGGTTTTTAGCTGACTATGAATCCGGAGAGTTAAGCCCAGACTACACTGAGCTGTCTGATGCACAATGGTTTGGTATCGACGAGATGCCGCCTGTTGCGCCTAAAGGAACGATTGCAAGAGCACTTATCGAACAAACGCTGAAAGATATAGACTCTAATTGTCTGATAAATAGATAAAAAAAAAACCCTCCGAGAGGGAGGGGGTAAGTAAGATGTCGTTATGAGATGCTGAGTACTAAGTACTCAGTTTATAATTGTAGTTTTCGCTAGCGAACAAATTTTTAACACTGATACCGATTGGGTGCAAATTAAGCATTGATTTAAAAGTTAATAACTTGATCCAGGTTGCAAAGCACACAGCTATTGGACTTAAATCAGTGATAGAATACCCCCTTTCACAGAAAGCCTAACAGTTGGAATTACGGAATGACTGAATTAAAAAATGATCGTTATCTGCGTGCGCTTTTAAAAGAGCCGGTAGATTACACGCCAGTATGGATGATGCGCCAGGCAGGTCGTTACCTACCAGAATACAAAGCGACTCGTGCAGAAGCGGGTGATTTCATGTCTTTGTGTCGAAATGCAGAGTTAGCATCCGAAGTGACACTTCAACCATTACGCCGTTTTCCTCTTGATGCCGCGATCTTATTCTCGGACATCTTAACGATTCCAGATGCAATGGGGCTTGGTTTGCGTTTTGCTGCGGGTGAAGGACCTGTTTTTGATAACCCAATTACATGCAAAGCCGACGTGGAAAAAATTGGTTTGCCAGATCCTGAAGGTGAACTGCAATACGTAATGAACGCAGTACGCCAGATCCGTAAAGACCTGAAGGGTGAAGTGCCGCTGATTGGTTTTTCTGGTAGTCCTTGGACTCTTGCGACGTACATGATCGAAGGTGGTAGCTCTAAAGCGTTTACCAAGATCAAGAAGATGATGTACGCGGAACCACAAACTCTGCACCTACTTCTAGATAAGCTGGCAGACAGCGTTATCGAGTACTTAAACGCGCAAATTAAAGCGGGTGCGCAATCGGTAATGGTATTTGACACATGGGGTGGCGTACTAACGCCTCGTGATTACAATCTGTTCTCACTGCAATACATGCACAAGATTGTAGATGGTCTGATTCGTGAAAACGACGGTCGTCGCGTGCCAGTCACACTGTTTACTAAGAATGGCGGCATGTGGCTTGAGCAAATCGCAGCTACGGGCTGTGATGCGGTTGGTCTAGACTGGACAATCAACATTGCTGACGCGAAAGCACGTATCGGTGATAAAGTGGCGCTGCAAGGTAATATGGACCCATCAATGCTTTACGCTTCACCAGAGCGCATCCGCGAAGAAGTAGCGGATATCCTAGAAGGATTTGGTGATACGGGGACTGGTCATGTGTTCAACCTAGGTCACGGTATCCACTTGGATGTACCGCCAGAAAACGCGGGCGTATTTGTGGATGCGGTACACGAGTTATCTAAGCCATACCACAAGTAAGTTAGATTTTTTTGAAATCAAATGCCGGCATTCAGTGCCGGTATTTTTTTGCCTAAAATTCAGTTTTTCTATCTGAGACTCAAGGCTGTACAGCTCTAGTAGTATTTGGCCTACCATGATCTAATTACTACTCTAGCTGTACACTAGACATTAAAGTTTAATATAAACAAATACTTATGATTTCTGGTTTTATGTTCTAATTTTCTTGTACAGATAAACAAGCAATTAGATCATGGGTAACCTAAAGCATCGAGTGAACGCGTTTTTTAAGGTATGGCACGACGTCAGATTCAAACCAAGGATTCTTCTTTAACCACAATGTATTGCGTGGGGATGGGTGAGGGAGCGGGATAAAGTCCGGTTCCCAATCTTGCCATTGCTGAACAGTTTGCGTGAGCGTCTTTGGTTTGTTGGTGAGATAGTACTGCTGCGAGTACTGACCAATTAGTAGAGTGAGCTCTATATTGGGCAGTTGCTCAAGAATCTTTTTATGCCAAGTGGGCGCACATTCTTTACGAGGCGGTAAATCACCAGAGTTCCCTTTGCCTGGATAACAGAATCCCATTGGGACAATGGCAATTTTATTTGGGTCGTAGAAAACGTCTTTGTCGATATCGAGCCATTGGCGTAATCGATCACCACTTGGGTCATTCCAAGGTATCGAGGTTTTGTGTACACGTGTGCCAGGGGCCTGACCGATGATTAGGATGCGTGCCCCTTTTGCTGCTTGCACGACAGGGTTTGCACCCAAAGGTAAGTTATCCGCGCAGATCTGGCAGGCCCTCACTTGCTGCAATAGCTCGTCTAACGACATTCTTAGTAACCCTTTTCGAAATCCACTTGATAATTTAATGAAAACCCATCGCGCCAGCGTAGATAGTTGTCAGCAAAAATCTCGATGACTTGCTCGGGAAAACTCAGCGCAGCAATGTGTGGAGTGATGGTGACTTGCGGTAGTTTCCAAAATGGATGCTCTACCGACAACGGTTCTTGCTCAAACACATCTAAGAAGGCGTGTTCTACCCAACGGTTTTTCAGAGCGAAGAGCAACCCTGCCTCATCCAATACGTCGCCACGACCTACGTTAAACAATAACGCCTGATTTAGTTGGCTGAGCGTTTGACGATTAAGTAACTGTCGCGTCTCAGGTGTACTTGGTAGAGTATTCACAACGATGTCGGCTTGCTCAAATGCCTTACTTAGTTCATTGATATGAAAGGTCTGATGAAACTCGCCGCCTGGAGTAGGGATACCTGTGCGGTTAATACCGATAGTTTTTATCCCCATTGCTTTAGCGGCGTTGCCCAGATAGCCCCCAATACTACCGGTACCAAGAATTACCATGGTTTTACTTTTTAATGACGTGTACAGGTGAGGCTGCCATTGTTTGTTTTGTTGCTGCTGGTGGTATCGGGCAAAGTGGCGGTAATGGGCAATACTGTAACCCAAAACATATTCAGCAATCAGTGGACCAAAGATGCCTCGAACGTTAGTTAGAGTATAGTCCTGACGAAGGCTAGGGGATGTTAAGGCGTTGACACCAGCAAACGTGGATTGTACCCATTCAAGCTGTGAAAACTCGTCTAAGCTTTGTGATAGTAAGGGTGGATCCGCTAGTACGATCTGAGCGGCTTCTGGTTGGTCGGTGAGACAAAGATCGGGCAGATTTTTCTCTGCCAGTAACGTTTTGTAGGTGTCGCGATGCTCTGAGAGCAGGAAAATCTGATTTGAATGCGGCATTAACTTTTTTCCCTGTGATGAATCAAGTACACTTTCGCTGTTTTTTTCTTCAATGATTGAGTGACTATGCTTAAGAATCCTCTTCAGGTTCGTTTAGAAAAACTAGAACCTTGGCAACAAATTACCTTTATGGCGTGTCTGTGTGAACGCATGTATCCAAACTATGCGATGTTTTGTGAGAATACAGAATTTGCTGACCCGCGTGCTTACCGAGCGATTCTTGATAGTGTATGGGAAATTTTGACAGTTAAGAACGCGAAAATTAACTTCGAACGTCAATTGGAGAAGTTAGAAGAGTTGTTCCCAAGTGCGGATGAGTTCGATTTTTACGGCGTTTACCCAGCGATGGACGCGTGTCAGGGTTTGTCTACGTTACTGCATGGTCTATTGGACCGCGACTACCTTTTCGATTCAATGCTTAAAGTGAGTCAACAGTCGGTACAAACCGTTGCTGATCTAGAGCAAGCACAAGGCGCAGAGCCAATCACTAACGACAACCAGAAAGAAAACGAAGCCGTATGTGAAGAGTGGGACGTCCAGTGGGCTATCTTCCGTCCGCTGCGTGAAGCGGTAGAACGTGACATCAGCTTGATTAAAGATTTGCGTGAAGAGCTACGTGAAGAAGGTGTGAGCAACATCGGTATTGCACTTTAATTGTTGAATAAATAGAAAAAGGCATCCTAACTGGATGCCTTTTTTGTTTGTGCGTTTAAGCTGTTATACCTAATGCTGATTACGATTCTTTCGAGTCGGGTTTCGGTGGCTCTTGAGCTTCTGGCTCTTTATCCTGCTTCTCCGGCTCATTATCTTCTTCATCGTCATCGCGGCTTTCGATTACGCCGTGCATTTCTTTCCAGCTTTCCCAGCGTTGGTAAGCCAGCTCCTGCATGTCAGTGCTTTTATCTGCTTCGTCGATGATCTCCTCGCCTACGAGGTGTTCAAAAATATCTTCCAACGTTACCAAACCTAGCACGGTACCGTATTCATCAACAACAAGTGCCAGCTGTAAGCGATGAGTCATCATCTGGTCGAATACTTTAGGTAAAGTGGTATTGTTTAGCACCACTTGAATTGGGCGCATGATTGCTCCCAACTGTTTCTGTCCACTACCTGATTGTTGTAGTTTGAACAACTCAAGGCGATGCACAAAACCAATGATGTTATCTTTCTGCTCGCTGTAAACCAATGGGCGTGAGAAAGGCGTATCTTTGTGTTTTTCTAGGAACTCATTGATGGTCATTGTGGCATCGACACGGAATACTACTGGTCGTGGCGTCATAACCTGCGTTACGGGTACATCTTGGATGCCAAGCAAGTTGCTTAAGATTTTTGATTCACCCTCGGCAAACTCACCGCTTTCACGTGCCAGAATCGCCATTGCAGACAGCTCATCACGCATCTTTGGAGCTTCGTGGTTACGAGCAAGACGCTTGGTGATTTGCTCTGAGAACCAAACAAAGGGTGTAAGCGCCCATACCATCCAACGCAATGCGACCGCGGCAGTGGGTGCCAACTGACGCCAGTAGGTCGCGCCAATCGTCTTCGGTACGATTTCTGAAAGCACTAAGATCGCCAATGTCAGCACTGCCGAAAAGATACCTAATGCTTCGCTACCAAATACAACCGCAGCTTGTGCACCAGCAGTGGCCGCGCCGATAGTGTGAGCGATGGTGTTTAAAGTCAGAATAGATGCCAGTGGTCGGTCGATATCTGATTTCAGCTTAGCCAATTGCCCAGCTGCGGGATGCCCCTGTTGATTGAGCTGCGCAATGTAGCTCGGACTGATACTCAGCAGTACCGCCTCCAGCACCGAACAGATAAACGAAATGCCGATTGCAATAGAGATATAAATGGATAACAGCAGCATAGTTGCCCTTGAATGTAGTTTGATAGTGGTTATTTGCAGTTATTATAACCGCAAAAGTGACTTATAAATTGGTCCAAATACCTTGGAAAGCAAGGGTTTTCAGGGGGTATGTGGTAACAAATTGTGAGTTATTACTCATATTATGGCTAAAAGTACGTCAGAAAATCGAAAGATCGCTTACAAACCTTTGCCAGATGGGGCATTTATGTTTTAGAGTGAGACGAATTCGATAACCTATGAGAAGGGAAACCTAATGAACAAGACCCAATTAATCGACTTTATCGCAGAGAAAGCAGACCTATCAAAAGCACAAGCAAAAGCTGCTCTTGAAGCGACTCTTGATGGTGTAACTGGCGCACTTAAAGAGGGTGACCAAGTTCAACTAATTGGTTTTGGTACATTCAAAGTAAACCACCGCGCTGCACGTACTGGTCGTAACCCTAAGACTGGTGACGAGATTCAAATCGCAGCAGCTAACGTACCAGCATTCGTAGCAGGTAAAGCGCTGAAAGAATCAGTAAACTAAGTTAGAATGCACCGAGGTATCCTGCCTCGGTGCAATTTCATGAAAAAACATCTACTCACTTCACTTCTCCTATCTAGCCTTACCCTTTTTGGCTGTTCATCGGTTGAAACTCCTAATTTAGAACAATTCACGCATTTTTCTGGTGGTAAAGTTGCGGGAGATGCTAGCAGCTTGTACTGGATGACAGAGAAACTCACTCGTGTGAGTACGGCGGCTGATTATGTGACTATAGGGGACAATGGTTGGTTCCAGAGTGATTATCGCTGGGATGAAGGTGAGTTGCGAGAGTTGATTCGAAAAGGCGAGCAAGTTGATACCAAACAAGAGTTGGTGCCTTTTCAAATCCACATCCGTTTCAATAAAGATGGCGAAGCGGTTTACCAACAATATCGTGTTAACCGTAAAGTCTTACCACTTCAGCATGACCAATTAGAGCGCTACAAAGCAGAAGCGAATGACGTAGTGGCATCGGTTAAGGCGCAGTCTCGTAACAATCAGAGCCTTATTCAAGGTTATTGGAATGGTCAATCGTTTGAAACCTGCAAAGGTAAGGTGTTCTCGACACTCGAGTTTAATCAGACGTTGCCAAAATTTATTATCGAGCGTCTCTCATCGGTAGACAGTTATGTGGCTTTTGTCGGCAAGCAGTCACGAAACAAAGCAATGGTCGATGAACTGTTGATGCTCAATGACGATGACTTTGATTGTGTTTCTCGGCCAACGTTGATCTCTGAATAAACATTGCTTCGCATTCTGTCGAACAAGAACAATAAAAAAGGCGCTGAGTGCGCCTTTTGTTTTTTGAGCCAACTTATGTTGTTTTTATTTTTCTTGCTCACGTGCAATTGCACGGTAGCCGATGTCGTTGCGATGGAACATGCCATCCCAACTGATCTGTTTTGCAAGCTCGTAAGCACGCTGCTGCGCTTCTGATACGCTGTTGCCAAGTGCGGTTGCACAAAGAACACGACCACCGTTTGTCACGATGTCGCCATCTTTGTTACCTGTACCAGCATGGAAGACTTTTTCGCCTTCAATTTCAACTTGTGGCAGACCCGAAATAACGTCGCCTTTGTTGTACGCTGCTGGATAACCACCGGCTGCTAGCACGATACCAATCGATGCTCGTGGATCCCACTTCGATTCCGCTTGATCCAGTTTCTCGTCGATTGCCGCTAGGCACAGATCAACAAGATCTGATTCCATGCGCATCATGATAGGTTGTGTCTCAGGATCACCGAAGCGGCAGTTGTACTCGATCACTTTCGGAGTGCCGTCTTTGTCGATCATCAGACCCGCGTATAGGAAACCAGTGTAAGGGTTACCTTCAGCGGCCATGCCACGTACGGTTGGGTAAATCACTTCTTCCATGATGCGGTTGTGGATTTCTTGTGTCACCACTGGAGCTGGAGAGTATGCTCCCATACCACCGGTGTTAGGACCAGTATCTTTGTCGCCTACGCGTTTGTGGTCTTGGCTGGTGGCCATAGGCAGAACGTTCTCACCATCGACCATCACGATGAAGCTTGCTTCTTCACCATCTAGGAACTCTTCGATAACGACACGACTACCAGCATCACCAAATGCGTTGCCTGCTAGCATGTCTTTGATTGCGTCCTCAGCTTCTTCTAGCGTCATTGCCACAATCACGCCTTTACCAGCAGCAAGGCCGTCGGCTTTCACCACGATCGGTGCACCTTGCTCACGCACGTAAGCCAGTGCAGGCTCGATTTCAGTGAAATTCGCGTAGGCACCCGTTGGAATTTGGTGACGAGCAAGGAAGTCTTTGGTAAACGCTTTAGAGCCTTCAAGCTGCGCTGCGGCTTGGGTCGGGCCGAATATTGGCAAACCTGCTTCGCGGAAAGCATCAACCACACCAATAACCAATGGTGCTTCTGGGCCAACGATAGTCAGTTCAATCGCCTTCTCTTTGGCGAAAGCAACAAGGCCAGCGATGTCTTCTACATCGATGTTTACGTTCTCTAGTTTTGGCTCTAGTGCTGTACCTGCGTTGCCTGGTGCAACGAAGATAGTCTCAACATTTGGGTTTTGCGCTGCTTTCCAGCCTAGCGCATGTTCACGACCGCCTGAACCAATGATTAAAACTCGCATATGAAAATCCCTAATCTTATAAATACTGTTTACTCAAAGTAGTTGGTGATGTGGCTAGGCAACAATTGAGCCCATCCCCGGGAGCATAGCCAGCTATGTGACCGGGGTGGACGAAAGCAGCTAACGACGCCACAGTGCCAAATACGAAGAGGAAATTAGTGGCGGAAGTGACGCATACCGGTAAAGATCATCGCCATGCCGTGTTCGTCTGCTGCTGCAATAACTTCGTCATCACGCATAGAACCACCTGGTTGGATAACACACTTGATGCCCGCTTCTGCAGCCGCGTCGATACCGTCACGGAATGGGAAGAATGCATCTGATGCCATGACACAACCTTCAACCTGTAGACCTTCGTCTGCAGCTTTGATGCCTGCGATTTTCGCAGAGTAAACGCGGCTCATTTGGCCAGCACCTACACCGATAGTCATGTCGCTTTTCGAGTAAACGATCGCGTTAGATTTCACGTATTTCGCTACTTTCCAGCAGAACAGTGCATCTTTTAGCTCTTCTTCTGTTGGCTGGCGCTTAGAAACCACTTTTAGGTCGTCTAGGCTTACCATGCCTTGGTCGCGGTCTTGAACCAGTAGACCGCCATTCACGCGTTTCACGTCAAAGCCAGTTGTCTTAGTTGTCCATTCGCCACACTCAAGTAGACGCACGTTCTTCTTCGCTGCAACCACTTCAATCGCTTCAGCAGAAACAGAAGGTGCGATGATCACTTCAACGAATTGACGCTCAACAATAGCGGTTGCTGTTTCTGCGTCTAGCTCTTGGTTGAATGCAATGATGCCGCCGAATGCAGATGTTGGGTCAGTTTGGTAAGCACGGTTGTACGCTTCTAGGATGTCTTTACCTAGCGCAACACCGCATGGGTTTGCGTGTTTTACGATTACACATGCTGGCTCGTTGAACTCTTTCACACACTCAAGCGCTGCGTCCGTGTCTGCGATGTTGTTGTAAGAAAGGGCTTTACCTTGGATTTGGCGAGCAGTAGAAACGGATGCTTCTTGTGGGTTTGCTTCAACGTAGAATGCGGCTGCTTGGTGGCTGTTCTCACCGTAGCGCATGTCTTGCTTCTTCTCGAACTGTTGGTTGAACGTACGAGGGAATTTGCTCTCTTCATCACCTTCTTTGTTCTCACCGTAAGATGGAACCATAGTGCCGAAGTAGTTTGCGATCATGCCGTCGTAAGATGCTGTGTGCTCGAATGCTGCGATAGCTAGGTCGAAACGAGTTTCTAGTGTTAGAGACTTCTCGTTTGCGTCCATCTCTGCAATTACGCGGCCGTAATCACCTGCGTTAACAACGATAGTCACGTCTTTGTGGTTTTTCGCTGCAGAACGAACCATGGTTGGGCCGCCGATATCGATGTTTTCAACAGCGTCGGCTAGTGTACAGCCTTCTTTGGCAACGGTTTCTGCGAATGGGTATAGGTTTACGACAACCATATCGATAGGGTTGATGCCGTGCTTTTCCATCACGTCATCATCTTGGCCACGACGACCAAGCACACCACCGTGAACTTTTGGGTGAAGCGTTTTAACGCGGCCGTCCATCATTTCTGGGAAACCAGTGTAGTCAGAGACTTCAGTTACGGCGATGCCTTGTTCGGCAAGTAGGCGAGCTGTACCACCAGTAGATAGGATATCGACACCGCGCTCAGCAAGAGCTTGCGCAAACTCAACAATACCTGTTTTGTCTGATACGCTGATAAGCGCACGGCGAATAGGACGAGCGTTATTCATGCTTCCATTTTCCTCAAATTCACGGAGTTAAAGATGTTTGCCAAAAATGAACTTGTTTTTACCTCTTGGGGTAAAATATTGGCCAGTTTTGGTAAAGACCTTTGCAGGGTGTTTTCTGGTTAGAAAACAGTCTCCACATTTGATGGCGCGTATTCTAACCAATTTATTACAAAAAAGCTCGCGCAATCGTTTGGCATCTCAAAAATAATTGCAAAAAAGTCGTTCTTTAGCTTTAAAAGTAACGAGATAGTTAATAGGGAAAGTTATGTTTCAGATAGGTGAACTGGCAAAACGTTGTGGTGTGACTGCCGATACATTGCGTTTCTACGAGAAAAACGCGCTAATAAAACCCGCAGGGCGAAGCGAATCAGGCTACCGCTTGTATGATGAAGAGAATCAAAAGCAGGTGCACTTTATCCTCAAAGGTAAAGATCTTGGCTTGAGTCTGGATGAAATTAAAGACCTGTTAGAAATTAAGTTAGAAGCGACAGAACACAGCTGTGCAGAGGTAAAAGCCATTACTTCTGCTAAGTTAGAGCTGATTGATGGGAAAATTAACGAGCTGACGAAAATTCGCCGAGCGTTAAAGAAGATTAATGATGCTTGTTGTGGTCATACAGACGATGACGCCACACATTGCTCTATCCTCGCAGCACTTGAGTAGTCTCATTCTTGCATCACTTAACTTAAGTTTGCATTTTTGGCGACTTGCTTTTCTAGGTACACGCTGCTTTCCCACCTATAATCTTGCCTTTAGTTACTTGTAGGAATCGACCATTGTCTGATTCCTAGCGTAACGCTGTCTGTAGATACGAGAGTTTTCATACATGGTTGGAGTCTATTTTCAAATCAATGACTGGGTTTTGAGCGTTGATGAAAATAAGCTGTATCGACAAGATAGGGAAGTTACTGTTGAGCCACGCTTAATTAATCTTTTGCACTTCTTAGCGGAGCATGCGAATGAGGTGTTCAACCGCGAGGAATTGATTCAGTACGTTTGGGCTGGAGCGATTGTGACCGATCAAGTGGTGACTCAATCCATCTTTGAGTTGCGTAAGCTACTACGTGACGGTCGAGAGGAAAATACCAACTACGTTATCACGGTGCCCAAGCGTGGCTATAAGCTGGTAGCGAACGTGGTTACTATGACGCATGAAGAGTTTGTCACAAGTCGGCAAAATGAAGAGATCCCACCTTCGGTTGAAGAATCGGAAGAGGATTGTCTACCTATAGCACCAGCCGTTACCTTTCCTGCCGGTCCTCTAACTCGCGCGGTCTGCGAGATGTCAAAAGAGAAAAAAGCACCTCAGAGCAAAAACAAAATCAGTCCTTGGCGATTGGGAATTATGAACTTCATCTGGATCAGTATGTTGGTCGTAGTGATGGGCGTGTTTACCTACAAGCAATCGGAAGTGCGTATTACCCAAGCCATCGATACCCATCTGATTGAGTTCAAATTTCAAGATAATTTTACGAATGAAGGATTAAGCTACGATTTGGCAGACGGATTCGCCCAAAAGTTGATGTCCGACATTGCTCAAGTCAGTGATTACCGAGTCATGCTAAAGAAGGCGTCGTTTACTTCTGGCATTGTGCCTGGTAAATCGGTTGTGGTGAGAGTTCGTGAGAATGACGGTGGCAGCTTTTTAGAGGTGGAATATCGCAATAACTCATCTGAAAAAGTGTTGTTTAGTCGTCAATACGCGTTAACCAGTAGTCATTTAAAGACAGTGCTTCAACAAGCATCGTTGGATTTGATGCAAGTGCTGAAAGTATCGGATGCCAAATTGAAATCTACGATGCTGGTGGCGGGAATGCCAATGAATCCCGACGCGTTGGAGTTGTTTGTTCAGGCTAACCATTACCTTAATGTCTCTGATACTAAACAATTCCGCCAAGGTATCGACTTGATGGAAAACATTTTAGAAATCGAGCCGGATAATGCTTACGTTCAAGCTGAGTTGTTGATTGCTTACCATGTACAAAAGGCACTTGATTTCTCACAGGAGTTGAAGAAAGGGCGAATGCAGCAGCTCAGTGAAGCACTAGAGACTAATGTGAAAATGATGGTGGGGCCAATTCAACCGCGAATTTATGAAGCTTTAGCACTGCACGAAACCATCATTGGTGACATGGCGTTAGCCAAGCGGCATCTCGGACAGGCATTGAGGTTACGTGATTCAGTGCTTTCCTATGTGATTCGCGGTAAGCACGCCGAATTGGATGGTGATCTGGATTTAGCCAGTGAGTCTTACAGTGAAGCTTTCTATATTGATACGTCGGTTGAGACGTACCTGCTGTGCGAAAACTTGGTCTTCCCAAGTAACATGAAGGCGATTGATTACGCCATGTATCGCGCCGTTCACCCTTCTGTCGTTCGAATGCTTTAATTCTCTCGGACTCAACGTCAGTCTAATGCTAGCCCCTCATTTCGGTGAGGGGCTTTTTTGTCGCTGTCGAAAAGTGAAAAGGGTGAGGCGGTGGGGCAATGACTTACGAAGGAGCTAACAGCGCAAGCTTGCAACGGGAATACATACCCGCTTTGCTTCTCTATCTCTATCTCTATCTCTATTGATTGTATGAAGTGTCTGGCTGAGTTATGTGGCGAGAATGATTTTGATGCTTTCTTGCAGGCGAGATGAATATTGATGTGGGTCAAAAAGCGCGATCAGGGAGAGATTTATGGAATCAACACTTCAGGGAATTAACCCTTCGGGATGGGGAAGTTGATAGAGGTTGATAACTTTTATCGCGATGACCAACGAGTTGATGAGAGTTTATCTATCGGTAGAAGGTTTGATGTTTTTCTTGTAACAGTATGAATAATATAGTTTTATATTTTTGTGTTTATCATGTTTATCTCAACTTGATGTTGATGAACTAATCATTTTATTGATAACACCAAGTTTATTTTTTTCTCAGTTTTTGGGCGTAGTCTTCACTTCGAAATTTAGCGAGGTCGAGCAGGTTCTTCCTCATAGCATCTCGCTAATAACCATTCAGTTTGAGTCATGTTGACTCGAGTAGAATAGATTTGGAGATGTTATGTCATCGAATGCGAAAAAAATCGGCCTTATTGCCTGTACGGGTGTCGTAGCCGGTAACATGATGGGTAGTGGTATCGCACTATTACCTTCTAGTCTTGCCTCTGTAGGCTCTGTTTCAATCTTCAGTTGGCTGATCTGTTTGGTCGGTGCACTGAGTCTGGCGTTCGTTTACGCTCGTCTGGCAACCAAAAACCCACAAGAAGGTGGTCCTATCGCTTATGCTGGCGAAGTGTCTCCGGTATTTGGTTTCCAAACGGGCGTTCTTTATTACCACGCGAACTGGATTGGTAACCTGGCTATTGCCATTACAGGTGTTTCTTACCTTTCAGTATTCTTCCCTGTGCTTAATAACCCAATTCCAGCAGGTATTGCGACGATTGTATCGGTATGGATCTTCACTTTCGTCAACCTACTTGGTGGTAGCTGGGTAAGCCGTCTATGTACGCTTGGCTTAGTTCTTATCCTTATCCCAGTTGTTGGTACAGCTGCATTTGGTTGGACGCACTTCGATACTGCGCTTTACAGCCAAAACTGGAACGTATCAGCAGGCACTGACAGCCACGCGGTAGTAACAGCGGTTCTTATCTGTCTATGGTCATTCGTAGGTGTGGAATCAGCAGCGGTATCGACGGGTATGGTAGAAAACCCTAAACGTACTGTACCACTAGCAACTATGTTAGGTACTGGTATCGCAGGTGTGATTTACATCCTATCAACTCAAATGATCAGCGGTATGTTCCCAGCGTCAGAAGTTGCGGCATCAGGTGCGCCATTTGCATTGGCAACCACTGAGCTATTCGGTAGCTGGACTGCACCATTCGTATCAGCATTCACAGCACTAGCATGTTTCACTTCGCTAGGTTCTTGGATGATGCTGGTGGGCGAGGCTGGTAAACGTGCAGCAAGCGATGGCAACTTCCCTAAAATCTACGGCGAAACTGACAAAAACGGTGTGCCTAAGAAAGGTCTAATCCTTGCGTCAATCAAGATGACTGCACTGATGGTTGTACTGATGTTCTTCAGCTCTAAAACAGCACACGCATCAGACCTGTTCAACCAGCTAACGACTGACGCAGTTCTACTAACAATGCTGCCTTACTTCTACTCAAGCATTAACTTGATTCGCTTCGAAGGTATGACAACACGCAACGGCTTCGTAATGCTGTTCTCTGGTGTGGCTTGTCTGTTCTGCTTCATCGCACTAGCAGGTGCAGAGGGCGGTACGCTAACAGCAACCTTCATCGTGTCTCTAGTTATCTTGATGTTCTACAGCAAAAAAGCAGGTCTTGCTCAGTACGTGAAAATGCACGCTGAAGACATGCCTGCCCAAGCAAGCAACTAATCCCCAAAACGCTGGCACTACGGTGCCAGCCCATAAAACCCAAATTCACGCGGCGCTCACCTTACTCATTGCCTGTAAATGGCAAAGAGCGCCCTCATTCGCCTTGGAGATGTCCAAATGAATATATTCGCTATCTTGAACCACATGGGTGTGTTCTTTAAAGAAGAGCCAGTTCGTCAACTTCACGCTGCTCTTGAGAAAGCGGGCTACGAAGTGGTTTACCCAGTAGATGATAAAGACTTGATCAAAATGATTGAGATGAACCCACGCATTTGCGGTGTGCTGTTCGACTGGGATAAATACTCACTAGAGCTATGTGAACGTATCAGCCAAATCAACGAAAAACTGCCTGTTCACGCATTTGCTAACGAACAGTCTACTCTAGACATTTCACTAACAGACCTACGTCTAAACGTGAGCTTCTTCGAGTACGCTTTAGGTATGGCTGACGACATCGCTATCAAAATCAACCAAGCGACTGAGGCATACAAAGATGCCATCATGCCTCCATTCACTAAAGCGCTATTCAAATACGTAGAAGAAGGTAAATACACCTTCTGTACTCCAGGTCACATGGGCGGTACTGCATTCCAGAAAAGCCCTGCTGGTAGCATCTTCTACGATTTTTACGGTCCAAACACATTTAAAGCGGACGTATCAATCTCAATGCCTGAGCTAGGTTCTCTACTAGACCACTCAGGTCCACATAAAGATGCAGAAGAATACATCGCACGTACATTCAATGCAGACAGCTCGTACATCGTAACTAACGGTACGTCTACATCGAACAAAATCGTTGGTATGTACTCAGCGCCTGCAGGCAGCACAGTACTGATTGACCGTAACTGTCACAAGTCTCTGACTCACCTAATGATGATGAGCGACGTGACACCAATTTACTTCCGCCCAACTCGTAACGCATACGGCATCCTTGGTGGTATCCCACAAAGCGAATTCAGCCGCGATGTCATTGCAGAGAAAGTGGCGAAAACACCAGGTGCAACTGCACCAACTTACGCAGTAGTGACTAACTCAACTTACGATGGTCTGTTGTACAACACACAATTCATCAAAGAGTCCCTAGATTGTAAACACATCCACTTCGACAGTGCTTGGGTGCCTTACACTAACTTCAACCCAATTTACGAAGGTAAATGTGGTATGAGTGGTGAAGCGATGCCAGGCAAAGTGTTCTACGAGACACAATCAACACACAAACTGTTGGCAGCGTTCTCACAAGCTTCAATGATTCACGTGAAAGGTGACTTTGATAAAGAGTCTTTCAACGAAGCATTCATGATGCACACTTCAACTTCACCTCAGTACGGCATTGTTGCTTCTACTGAAACTGCAGCGGCAATGATGCGCGGCAACACTGGTAAGAAGTTGATGCAAGACTCTATCGATCGCGCAATCCGCTTCCGTAAAGAGATCAAACGTCTAGAAGCAGAAAGCGACAGCTGGTTCTTCGATGTATGGCAACCAGAAAACATCGATACCACAGAATGTTGGAAACTAGACCCTAGCGACACATGGCACGGCTTCAAGAACATGGATGACAACCACATGTATCTTGATCCAATCAAAGTAACGCTACTGACTCCTGGGATGAATAAAGAAGGCGAACTAGAAGAATCAGGTATTCCTGCTTCGCTGGTGGCTAAATTCCTAGACGAGCGCGGCATCGTGGTAGAGAAAACAGGTCCATACAACTTGTTGTTCCTATTCTCAATCGGTATCGACAAATCAAAAGCAATGCAATTGCTACGCGGTCTAACTGAATTTAAACGTGGCTACGACTTGAACCTAACCATCAAGAGCTTCCTACCTTCGCTATATAACGAAGACCCAAGCTTCTATGAAGGCATGCGCGTTCAAGAACTAGCACAAGCAATTCATGACCTAACTAAGAAATACAACCTACCAGAGCTAATGTACAAAGCGTTCGATGTTCTTCCAGAAATGAAAGTAACACCACACGCAGCATGGCAAGAAGAGCTTCGTGGCAACATCGAAGAAATTAAACTGGAAGAAATGGTTGGCCGCGTAAGTGCGAACATGATCCTTCCTTACCCTCCAGGTGTGCCACTAGTACTTCCTGGTGAAATGGTGACTCAAGAGTCTCGCCCTGTGCTGGACTTCCTAGAGATGCTTTGTGAGATCGGTGCGCATTACCCAGGTTTCGAAACCGACATCCACGGTCTATACCAACAAAAAGATGGTAGCTACACCGTAAAAGTATTGAAGAACTAAGTTCCTCTCGAAGATGACATCATTGGGACTGCAAGCATGCTCCACTCTTACGAGCTCAATGCGTCATCGAACAATAACGACATTTAGATATACCCCTAACTAATCTGTCGTAAAGAGAAGGGCAAGGATGCTCTGATCTTTTCTTCTATATATAGAAGAAACACTTTTTCAAGACTTCACCTGAAGTACCCCAAATAAAAAGCAAAGACCAAAGAGCAGTTCGTCATCGTTCTGCTCTTTTTTTTCGTCTTTATATAGGTAGAGAGAGAAAAAAGAACCAAGAGAGATAAGATCAGTAATCAAAATCACAAAGAAATCGGCGATCTTTTAATGCAGAAGTCAGGTGTTTCATCATGAAAAGATCCTCTGCAACCCGAAATATTAGACAAGATCGTTGAGTATCTATGCAGAATGCTCGTTATTTGTTCGGTTGAAAGTTTTTTTGCAAAAAACGCTTGTGCTAATTTCTCAACCCCCTATACTGCGCATCCACCGACACGGAGTGAGACGAAAGTCACACAGTGAGTCGGGAAGAGAGAAAAAAGAATTTGAAAAAAATGCTTGACTCTCTCACGGTGTGAAGTAAGATACGCACCCCTAACGACGAGCAACTAAGTTGCTGAAAATGTTAGAAAAGCTCTTTAAAAATAAGAACCTATCAATCTGTGTGGGCACTCGTTGATGATAATCCAATTAGAAACTTCGGTTTCAAATTAGGTTTCAATGAAACGAAGTGACCATTGAATCGAAAGATTCAGCACAGTCAATTCAAACATTACGTTATGTAATGTTCAGTATTCATTGAGCCGAACAAAATCTTAAATTGAAGAGTTTGATCATGGCTCAGATTGAACGCTGGCGGCAGGCCTAACACATGCAAGTCGAGC